>NZ_JBFUKX010000021.1:0-99688 GCF_056400605.1 Mucilaginibacter sp. P5_A4
TACCGGCATTAATATTATCAATAATTTGAGCAAGATGCTGCTTGCTATCATCAGAAAATTTATGCCCTTCAGAAAAACTCATACTATAAACAACCTTTTCTTTACTTATTTAATGATGCATATCAATAATAAATTATGTGCCACAATTAGAAAACAACCCTATTTACAACCTCTGGTTGTTTATGTTTTGCTAAACCTTTAAATTTTTTTAATAATTATGGGATTCCAAATATAGTATTTGATATATGATATAAACTACTCAAATACTGACAATTACAAAATAAATTTATAACTTAAAATTCGATTGATTATGACAATAATATGTTAATATCATCTGATTTTGTGGGTTTAGCAAGCCTTTTTTGAATGTTTAAACACGAAAATCGTTTTTCTAAATGTTTTTAGGGGATTTATTTAAAAAAAATCCAAAAAATGGAGATTTGTGAGTAAAAAGTTTAGTTTTTTATAGTTTTATCCCATGTTTTCAGGGAATTTTTATGATATTATTGATAAATATTACTTATTTATCAATTCGGCCAATGCATTACTGCCTATCCATTTTGCCGACTTATGATTTTGCAACAGCATACGCCGGGAGGCGGCTATTGCTTCAGCTTTTAAAAACTCGTTCTTTTTACCAATTTGCCTTAAGGCCCAGTTCACAGCTTTTTTAACAAAGTTACGATTATCCCAGGCCTCGCGTTCCATAATAGAAAAAAATGGTATAAATGTTTCATTGGGTGCTTTTTTGTTGTGCACAGCATATTCGGCCATTAAAACAAACCCGGCCCGTTTTACATATTCTTCTTCGCGGCAGCTAAACTCAATGGCTTTGGCAACTGCAAATGGCGTACGGTCAAAAAGATTGCCGCAAACCTGGTCGCATAGGTCCCAGGAACAAAAATCTTTTGTCCAGCTATCCATTTGGTCTTCGGTAACTAAAGCAGGATCATCTACCAGCGAGGCCATGATACGGGCTTCGTGAATACCTGTATCCCAAAGTTCCTGGGCCAGGGTATGATCCTTTTTTATCGTTTTGGCCAGCTTACGCAAGTCGGGGAGTTTAACACCAAGCGCACTTGAATTGTCAATTCCAAAGCGTAACATGCCGGCAAGATAGGCCGGGTTAGCCTTTTGATTTAGCAGCCCGATAACATTGGCTGTTTGCATTAATTTAGTCAACAACGCTTTTACTTTCAATGGTATGATGAATTCGCACCACTTCCATTAAAGCAGCGCTGCCATACCACGGATGTAACTCCATTACCAATTCGCCCGCTTTTATCGCCGGGTCGGTTTCAGTTAATTTTTTAGCTTCTTCAACGCTTTCTACATTAAAAATAAATATTCCCCGTATAGGCTGATCATCCAAAAACGGACCGGCAACAATTAATTTACCTTCGGCAGCCAGCTTCATAATATTTTGCAGGTGTGCTTTTTGCAACTGAGCGCTTGCAACCGAGTCTTTGATTTGCGTGGTTCCTTCTTTTAAAAAAGCCATTACATATTTTTTCATTCCATACTTATCGGCCCCTAATTTTTTAGCCAGCGCCGCATCGTAAACAGGTTTGGTTGTAGTTTGAGCCAAGCAGCTAAAACTTAGTGCAAGGATTGCAATTAGCAGACTGATCTTTTTCATGTGATTAAGCGTTTATTCATATCAAATATAGGTTATTGTTTAATTAACAAAAAGCCGGGCTATTCACCCGGCTAAATAGATATAGATCTTAAATATTCGTTTTCTTTTGAGGATGTTGTCTGTTATCAAAAAAGTTTAGAAGGATTATCTTATCGTTTTCAACCCTGTAAAACACTGTATTATGCTTAGTAATTACAAACCCCCGAATTTGTTTTTCTTTATTCTCCAATGCTCCAATTTCTGGATTCTGAGCAATGATTTCAATTATACGATAAGTTTTAATGACAAAATTTCTTGCGACATTATCGCTCCATTTGTATTGCAGGTATATAATATATCTCGTTAAATTTAATGCTGGCTCTGCGGTTCCATATTATTGCTTTAGCCATTTTTCATGTTGCTGTTTTACCTGCTCATGACTTATTAAATTATTTTCATCGAAACTCTCATCATAAGCTGATAATAATTCTTGCTTTTCAGTTTCATTCAGATTGTTCCAGAGACTACCTGTTTGATCAGTATTTAATCGTTGTATCAGCTTATAATAGTCTTTTAAAAGCTGTTCATCATCAATAGTGTCTATTAGATGATGAAAATCTTCTTTTATATTCATGCCCATGATTTATTAAGTTAAATTACAAAAATTTATTCAATAACAAAAACCAGGCAAAACCCGGTTTTAATTTAAATAAAATCTCACGTCTTATATCTACCTAAAGATTCCCCCTCAAATCCTGTTCGCGCTCAATAGCTTCAAACAGTGCCTTAAAGTTGCCCGCGCCAAATGATTTGGCACCTTTACGCTGAATGATCTCAAAGAAAAGCGTAGGCCTATCTTCAATCGGTTTGGTAAAAATCTGTAGCAGGTATCCTTCATTGTCCCTGTCAACCAAAATACCCAGCTTTTTAAGTGGACCAAGATCTTCATCTATATGACCAACCCTGTTTGTTAGTTCATCATAGTAGGAAGTGGGTATAGTTAAGAACTCTACACCGCGGCTTTGCAATTCAGTTACCGTTGCTACAATATCATGCGTGGCAAGGGCTAAATGCTGTACACCTTCGCCTTCATAAAACTCAAGGTACTCCTCAATCTGCGATTTCTTTTTGCCTTCTGCCGGCTCATTAATAGGAAACTTAACATAGCCGTTACCGTTACTCATCACTTTGCTCATCAGGGCCGAGTATTCTGTTGAGATCATTTTATCATCAAACGTCAAAATATTTTTGAAACCCAATACTTCTTCGTAAAAGTTAACCCATTCATTCATTTTATGCCAGCCTACATTGCCTACACAATGGTCAACATACAATAAACCCGTCTCAGTTGGGTTATAGGTAGTCTCCAGCTTTTTATATCCGGGCAAAAACAGACCTTTATAATTTTTGCGCTCAACAAAAAGGTGAACAGTTTCGCCATAAAGCTTAATCCCGCTGGTGCGTACCACACCATTTTCATCCTGGAGGGTTTGTGGCTCCTGGTAAGGCTCGGCACCGCGACTGGTGGTTTGCTCAAAGGCATCATAAGCATCATCAACCCATAAAGCCAGTACCTTTACGCCATCACCATGTTTCTTAATATGCTCAGCAATAGGATGGTCAGAATGCAGGGGGGTAGTTAACACCAGCCTGATTTTTCCTTGTTTTAAAACATAAGAGGCCCTGTCGCGAACGCCGGTTTCGGGGCCGGCATAAGCCAGCGTTTGAAAACCAAAAGCACTTTTGTAATAATGAGCGGCCTGCTTGGCGTTGCCCACATAAAATTCAACATAATCGGTACCGTTAAGCGGTAAAAAATCTGTTGCTGTTACTTTTTTATCTATGGTTTTTGTTTGCATTGTTTTTTAATTAATGATTTAGCGGGTTAGTGATTAGGCTGTGACGTAGCCCTTTTGGCTTTCGCCTTATTCTTGCCAGCTTTTATAATAATTCTCATCCTCAATCTTAACAGCATCTTCTGTCAGCATTAGCGGGCGGAAGGGATCAATCATTACGGCCAGTTCATCTGTTGATTCTTTACCGATCGACTTTTCTACCGATCCGGGATGCGGCCCGTGCGGAATACCACCGGGGTGTAGGGTGATCTGTCCTTTTACTACGCTTTTGCGACTCATGAAATCACCATCTACATAATATAAAACCTCGTCGCTATCTACATTGCTATGGTTGTATGGCGCAGGGATTGACAAGGGATGATAATCAAACTTACGGGGAACAAAAGAGCATATCACAAAATTATTGCCCTCAAAGGTTTGGTGTACCGGCGGCGGCTGATGCAAGCGCCCGGTTATTGGTTCAAAATCATGAATAGAAAGCGCCCATGGATAATGAAAGCCGTCCCAGCCAATAAAATCAAAAGGGTGGGTACCGTAAATGTATGGATAAATGAGTCCCTGTTTTTTTATCAGGATCTTAAAATCGCCGTGTTCATCATGGGTTTCCAGGTCTTTTGGCCGCTTAATGTCGCGCTCACAATACGGCGAGTGTTCCATCAACTGCCCATACTGGTTGCAGTAACGTTTTGGCGGGCGGATAGGACTAAAGCTTTCTACAATAAACAAGCGGTTTGCTGTAGTATCAAACTCCATTTGGTAAATAGTACCACGGGGTATCACCAAATAATCGCCGTACCCGAACTTTATATTGCCAAACCCGGTTTTTAAAGTACCTGTTCCTTCATGTATAAAAACTACTTCATCTGCCTGGCTATTTTTGTAAAAATAATCAGTCATGCTTTGACGGGGAGCCGCCAGCGAAATATGCAGATCATTGTTTACCAGTACCGGTTTTCGGCTTTGCAGGTAATCATCTTCGGGCTCAATATTAAAGCCAATGAGGCTGGTATGCTTCAGGTGCTTTTCGCGCGCTATTTTAGCTTCCACACTGTAAGGCTCACCTAATGTTTTTACAATAGTAGGTGGGTAAGCATGGTAAACCAGCGAGTAAAGGCTCGAAAAACCCTCGGTAGAAACCAGCTCTTCGGCATATAACGTACCATCGGGCTTACGGAACTGCGTATGCCGTTTGGGCGGAATAGCTCCTAATGTATGATATACAGGCATGGTGTTTTAATTGATTGAAAATAAAACGTTTAAACTATCCGGATAGTTTCACAAGCGTATCGAAAAACGCCGGGAAACACATAAATAAACCCTCTTAAAAAGGTTTATTGACAATTAGAAAGGAAAAGAGAAAGAATTTAGTATTGAGCCAATACTATCTTGGCAAGCATAGCATCCCTGAACGATGATGCATCGCTCATTGAGGTTAGACCCAGGGAAAATAAAAAATGCTTTTGTATGCTCATGATTTGTGTTATACGAAGTTAGGTGGAATTATTTTAATTTGAAAGTGATGGAGAGTAGTTATAATAAATTACCATCAGTTTATTTATTAATCTCCAAATTTTCAAATAAACAATTGTTAGCTTTGAAATAACCAACTACCTCAATGTATGAAATTAGTATCCTATAAAACCGAAGACCGCGAGCATTTAGGCATTTTTATAAACGGCCACATTTATAACCTCAACTCGTGCGATAAGCTGATTCCCGATAATATGAACGAATTTTTGTGGGGTGGAGATGAGCTGATGGATCGTGCCAGGCGGGTTCATGAAGCCATAAGCTCGGGTAAAATGGAGGCTAAAGAAGAATTGTTTTTTGAACTGATAGCTCCCGTACCGCACCCTGCATCATGCCGGGACGGATACGCCTTCAGGCAGCACGTGGCCGCCGCCCGCCGCAACCGCAAGGCGGATATGATACCCGAATTTGACCAATACCCCATATTTTATTTTACCAACCATAATGCCATACAAGGTCCCGGCGAAATTGAGTGCATGCCAGATCATTTTAATAAGCTTGATTTTGAACTGGAGATAGCCGTGGTACTAAACAAGAGAGGCCGCAACATAAGGGCTGCCGATGCGGATAGCTTTATAGCCGGTTATATGATCATGAACGATATGAGCGCCCGCACCCTGCAAATGGAAGAAATGCTATTGAACCTTGGCCCGGCAAAAGGCAAGGATTTTTCAACCGTAATCGGTCCCTGGCTGGTAACGCCCGATGAGCTTGAAAAATATAAGGTGGCTGCCAAACCTGGCCATACTGGTAATGCCTATAATTTAGAGATGAAATGCGGGGTGAATGGCAAGCAGGTATCGGCAGGTAATATGGCCGATATGGACTGGACCTTTGCCGAAATCATTGAACGTTGTGCCTACGGTTGCGATGTGCTACCCGGGGATGTGATTGGATCTGGCACGGTTGGCACCGGATGTTTCCTGGAACTTAACGGAACGGGATTACTGCATGACCCTAACTATCAATCCCAATGGCTTAAAGCCGGCGACCTGGTAGAGATGGAAATAACCGGCCTGGGCATGCTGGGCAATATCATCACTAAGGCCAAGGATGATTTTTCGATTTTGGGTTTGAAGAAATAAGCCCCCAGGTAATATGTTATCCATCAATATCAAAGATCTTACAACTTTAGAGCTTCAAAACTATCTTAATCATGCGGTGGCCCCGCGCCCAATATGCCTGGCATCAACTATTGATAAGGATGGCAATGTTAACCTGAGCCCATTTAGTTTTTTTAATGTTTTTAGCATTAACCCGCCCTTATGCGTGTTTTCGCCATCGCGCAGGGTACGCGATAATACTACCAAGCATACGCTGGAAAATATATTAGAGGTACCGGAATGCGTAATAAATATTGTTAATTATGATATGGTGCAACAGGTCTCGTTATCAAGCGTGGAGTACCCTAAGGGGGTAAATGAATTTATTAAATCGGGCTTAACTCCGGTAGCTTCTCATTTGGTAAAACCGCCAAGAGTGGCCCAATCAACAGTACAGTTGGAGTGCGTGGTGAATGATGTAATAAGCCTGGGCAAAAATGCAGGCGCCGGAAATTTGATTTTGGCCGAAATAAAGCTGATCCACATCAGCGAAAGTATTTTGGGGGCCGATGGAAAGATAGATCAGACAAAAACAGACCAGGTAGCCCGCCTTGGCGGCGATTGGTATTGCCGGGTAACTAAGGATAATCTTTTTAAAGTAGCTAAACCAAACGTTAAAATAGGTATTGGGGTTGATGCTTTGCCATATGCTATTCGCAATTCGAGGATATTAACCGGGAATAACCTGGGCCAGTTGGGCAACCTGGAGCTGCTACCCACAGATGAAGCCATTGAAACCTATGCGCTGGATCCCGAAATAAAAGAGCTGCTTGATGCCACCATTGGCGATAGCAAAACCCGCGAATTGCAATTGCATTTAAAAGCCAAACAACTGCTTGAAATGGACAGGGTCGAAGAAGCGATGATGGTGTTGCTGATAGGAGTTTAGATGTGCAGATTTCAGATTACAAATGTGCAGATGATGTTTTGATTGTACGATTCTTATCTGAACCGGAATTTTTCGAATTCATGGAATTATTTGAATTTTAAGAATTCTGTCGCATAATCTAAGTTTGATAAAATTCTGTTCATTCTTTAATTCCAAAAATTCCGGTTCAGACAAAATCTGCACATCCGAAATCTGAAATCTGCACATCTAACCCACTCTTTATTTAAAATCCAGTATTCTTTCTGCCATTCTCAAGCCACTGGTAAGCGCGGCTTCAACGGTGCCCATGGCGATACCTTCATAAAGATATTCGCCGGCGAAGAAGATGGTATCCTGTACGGGTTCACATAAAATATTTCGTGATTGGTTGGCTTCTACGGTATCATATGCGTAGGAGCCGCGTGTGTATGCATCTGCTGTCCAGTTTACTACATGCCAGCTGAGGAGGCTTTCTTTTAACTGTTGTGGATCGCGCGTAAAGATATTTGCTAATGATTGCAGGCTTTGCGTTAATATCTCTTCGTCCGGGGTATCTACTTTTTCACCTGCTTCGGGGCCGCCAAGCCAACCGGTTAACAAGGTTGTATGATTGGGCACCTGTGTCCACCAGGTGGGGATCTGTTCGTTGCTGAACAGGAAACCCATATTTTTCAGGCTCGTAACCGGGAGTTTTTTTGTTTTCACTTCCTCCCAAAAAGCTTTATCAAACTCCAATAATATTTTAATTACTGCACCAAAACCCAGGGTATTTACGGCTTTGATGTAAACAGGTATTCCTGGATCAAAACTTATCGCTCCGATGCCGTCTTGGGCGGCCTGTAAAACACCCAGGGGCAGTGCAACAAGTAATTGCCCGCCGGTATAGGTAATACCCGCATCGGTAGTTATTTTTACCTGGTGTTGCTGCCAGTTAATATGTTGTGCTACCGCATTTAAATAAATATTTCCCCCGGCCTGCACCAATTCATCTGCCAGGAATTTAACCAGCCTGATATATCCGCCGTCGATACGGTACTGCGCGTTTTCATCTTCAGATTGCCATTCTTTTCTTAACGAAAATGCGCTTGCCTTCCCAGGGTCGGCATTGTCATAGCCCGATACATATTTCCTTATCGACTCCCTTAAACCCTGGTATTCATCACCCTTAAACTCCTGCATCAAAAAGTTGCTGATATTGGTATCCTGCTGCAAGGCATTAAGCTTTTCTATCAGCAAATCCCAGTGTTCAACAAAACTTCCATCGTTTTTAAAGTCACCGTCATCGTATCTCCACATAGATGCATTGGCATGATGATAGGCTATACCAGCTTCATCCAGAAGGCATTGCGTAACAGGCAGATCGCCATGAATAAACTCGGCGCCCATTTCTAAAGGTTGTTGGGTTGAGCCATATTCCAGCGTATGAATGCGGCCCCCTACCCGGTTGCGGGCCTCCAATACGGTTACCCGTTTGCCCGATTTTGCCAGCGTACGGGCAGCCATTAACCCTGCCGCACCGGCACCAATGATAAGTATATCGGCATCTGTCATAATCATAATTAGCTAAAGCAATATAAGCATTTACGGGCGATTAAGTGGCATAGTTTCGGCCTCAAAGTTTCGGTAAAATCCCCATCCGTTTTCACCGACAAAATCCTATTCCTTACCGGGTAGTTTAGCCCCAGTCGCCAATATAGGCTTGCCAACGCCTTTGTACCGCCGTACTTTTAGGTATAATTTAAAACTCAAGACGATGAACAACGATATAAACACCACCATTAATACCCCAAACAACGGCAAAGCTGCTGCCGGGGCAATTTTATTGGTAATAGGAAGTATATTACTGATAAACGAATTTAACATGTTTTTTATACCCGACTGGCTGTTTAGCTGGCCAATGTGGATGATAGCATGGGGCACCTATATGGCTGCCAAATACAACTTCAGGAAACCATCATGGATAATTATTATTGCGATAGGCGTAGCCTGCTTAATTGATAACAACATCCCCGGTGCCGACCGCATAGTTTGGCCGCTTGCTATCATGGGCTTTGGTACCTGGCTGGTATTAAAACCACGCAAAAATAAAGAAGAAGAATATACTTTCGGCGAGGCAAAAAAGCCATTCAATTTTGATAAAACCGCTGAGCCGGAAGTGTAATTGATTTAATAGTTTGATTTAAGGGAGGGTCCGTATAGGTTCTCCCTTTTTTGCGGGTGTTCGTTTTTTTGTTCGGGGTTTCCATGCCCGGACGTTTGTTTTTTGTAAAATCCGAGCACTGGCAGGACCTTGTCAATAATACCGGCGAAACCAGTATACCTGCTGCTTATTCCTGCTAAAAAAGCCGAGTTTTATAGTAGTTTTATACAGGTTTTGATGATAAATGGGCGAGTTTTATTCAACTTTAATCTACTTTTATGTAATTAATATATCACCCTCCAATTTTTTCACCGACAAAACCTCCCCCCTCACCGATTTCTTTAAATACATCACCAGTTTTTGTTTGGCTCAACTATAATGTTACCTTAGTTTTGGATATGATTTAAAATGCATATAACAAATGAACAACGATATAAATTCTCCGCAAAACCCCAACAACGGCAAAGCTATGGCCGGGTTTTTACTGCTTGCCGTAGGAGGAATATTACTGCTACAGCAATTCCGCATCTTTTTTATTCCGGAGTCACTGGAACTCTGGCCATTATGGCTGGTAGCCTGGGGCCTTTACGTAGGCGCCAAGCATAATTTCCAAAAACCATCAGGCTCAATTTTGATTGGTGTAGGTGTACTCCTGTTTATTATTAACAACGTTAATAATTCCGACAGGATTGTATGGCCTATCGCTATTATTGGTTTTGGCTTATGGCTGATATTAAGACGCGGTAAACATGCCGACCCGCAATGGGCCAGGAACAAATGGGAAAAAGATTTTAACTGGACTAAAACCGACAAACCGAAATTCGACTTTGATAAGGTTAACGACCCCGTGGTTGATTATACGGTAAAGGATGGCGACGATATACCACCTAAAGACCCTTTTACCCCTCCGCATACCCCACCATTCGGGCATCACAATGGGGATGATTACCTTGATACCGTATCTGTCTTTGGCGGGGTAAACAAAACCGTTTTATCAAAAACCTTTAAAGGCGGCGAAATAGTGAACATTTTTGGCGGCGCCGAAATTGATTTTACCCAGGCCGATATTGAAGGCCGGGTGTACCTTGATATCACCCAGATCTTCGGCGGCACCAAAATTATTGTGCCCTCCAACTGGCAGGTAGTATCAGATCTGGCAGCGGTGTTTGCCAGTGTGGATGATAAAAGGATAAAAAGCACCGCATCAAACGTTAACGGTAAAATACTGGTGCTAAAAGGAGTTTCCATTTTTGCGGGGGTTGATATCCGCAGTTATTAAGGAGCCCCACCCAAACCCTCTCCGCTGGTTAGCGGAAGGGCTTAAAAAAGTCTCCCCTACCGGGAAGATTTAGACGGGGCTTAGATATTTAAAAACAAACAATAACCCAAAAACTCCCCGCCAACCGGCGGGGGAGATTTAGAGGGGGCTTAAACATCATACAATCATGAACTGGTACGTAGCAAAATTAGTTTTCAGGGTAATAAGCGGCGATGGAGACCATCAGGCGCAATTTGATGAACAGTTGCGCCTGATAAGTGCCGAAACTGAATTAAATGCCTTTGAAAAAGCTAACAAGATTGGCCATGCCAACCAGGATAGCTTTAAAAATATAGAGAAACAAACCGTTAAATGGCAGTTTATTGATGTGGCCGAGTTAAACCGCATTAACGAACCTACCGACGGAGCCGAGCTGTATTACAACATTCACGAAACGCCGGATGCCGACCTTTACATTGCCTGGGCACACCATAAAGCGGCGCTGTTGGGCATCAGGAATTAATCAATAAAAAACACAAAAACCTAAGTTTTGGCAATATCCTCATCATCAGCCTCAAAATTATATGGTGCATTTATAGGATGCGGCTTTTTATGGGCCGCATTGCAAACGTATATTATCCATAGCTTTGGTTTTTTGTGGTTCACCGCTACTATAGATGGCCTGCTGAGCGCCGTTTTATTGTTGTGCGCCTGCTGGCTTATTAACAATAACCTGCGCTATTACCAGCCGGGCAAAGGCAGTTATATCAACCTGTTTATCTGGGTGGTTGCCCTGGCAGGCATTTGCGCCGCCGGTTGCCGTTACCTGCTGCCATTGCTCAACAGCGATAAGGTTTTTATCAGCTTTGTAACACAATCGCTCACCATCAGGTTTTTTGTAAACTTTTTGGCCGTGGGCTGGATGGCCATGCTCAGCCTGTTGTGGTACTCGCAGCTTGATCAGAAAGAAACCCAGAAGCGCAAAACCGAGGCCGAACAGTTGGCCCGAGATGCCGAGCTGTATAACCTGCGCCAGCAATTACAACCCCACTTTTTATTCAACAGCCTTAACTCCATCAATGCTCTTATCGGCTTTAAACCCGATGAGGCCCGCAGGATGATTCACCAGCTTTCTGATTTTTTACGTGGTACGCTAAAAAAAGACGATCAGCAGCAGGTGCCATTGTCTGACGAGCTGGCCCACCTTAATTTATACCTGGATATTGAAAAGGTACGCTTTGGTCACCGCCTGCAAACCGAGATTAGCTGCGATCCCAAATGCGGCGCCGCCCTGCTGCCATCAATGCTGCTGCAGCCCCTGGTAGAAAACGCCATAAAATTTGGCTTGTACGATACCACCGGCGATGTAACCGTAAGCATCCGCGGCGAAATGGAAGAGCATTACCTAATGATCATGATCCAAAACCCGTATGATCCGCAAACCTCGCGCCCCAAAAAAGGTACCGGTTTTGGCTTGCGCGGGGTACAACGCCGCCTTTATTTATTATTTGCCCGTAACGACCTCATGGAAACTCACGCAAATGATAATATATTTACAACCATAATAAAAGTACCACAGTTATGAGGCGAGCCTTAATTATTGATGACGAACCATTAGCACGCATGGTTGTAATGGAATACCTGCAAAATTTTAAAGAGATTGAGCTGATACAGGAGTGTAATGATGGTTTTGAAGGCCTGAAAGCCATACAACTGCACCAGCCCGACCTGATTTTTTTAGATGTGCAGATGCCCAAGATCAATGGTTTTGAGATGCTGGAACTGGTGGAGAACCCTCCGGCGGTAATATTTACCACCGCTTTTGACGAGTACGCCATTAAGGCGTTTGAAGCCCACGCGGTGGATTACCTCATGAAACCCTTCAGTAAGGAACGTTTTAATAAAGCTGTTGAAAAATTCCTGGCCGCCGCGCCCGAGAAACAGGCCCAAAAACATACCGAAGAACTGCTGGAAAGCGTAGCCGCCCATTCGCCCGCACAGCACGAGCGCATTGTGGTTAAAACCGGCACCAAGGTAAAAATTATCCCCGTTGCCGATGTTGATTACCTGATGGCCGACGACGACTATGTAAGCGTGATCACCAAAGAAGGCTCCTACCTCAAAAACAAAACCATGAGCTTCTTCGAGCAAACCCTCGATCCACGCCAGTTCGTGCGCGTGCACCGCTCCTACATCATCGCCATACAACAAATCACCCGGATAGACCCTTACGAAAAAGACGCCCACCTGGCTATTTTAAAATCGGGAGCTAAGATACCGGTGAGTAAAACGGGGTACGTGAAGTTGAAGCAGGTGCTGGGAATTTGAGCTGAAAGCGAAAAAGCTTAAAGCCGAAGGCCTAAAGCTCAAAGCTTAAAAAAATTGTCATTTCGAACGAGCCAGAGAGGGTAGTGAGCGCAGGGGGTGAGGAGAAATCTTCTACACCATGCGTCTACACCACGCTTTTATACCATGCCAGGCGAACTGTGCATCACCACCATCCAAGCCCCGGCCCACGTGCGATTCCTTCCTTGGGGAAGGGAAGGAAGGGGTTTAATGAACTATGAAGGCAAGCATCACATTGCCGAATTTCCAATTGTGGCGAATTTGCCATAATTAAAATGAACGGGGTTTAATGAACTTTTTAGGTAACACAAATAATTATGGCGTAACCCTCCTTTGGTCGGGTCGGGCTATGCACTTATACGGTTTCAGGCATTAGGCGCGGGGCCGGTATTCGTTGCTATCCCTTACGCGGGGGCTTCCAAATTAATATGGGATATAATTGGCATTTCAAGTGCGCGGTTAAAACATCCGGGATTTGCAAATTCATTACTTAACAAAACGCTAACCTATCAGCGGGGCACCTGCGACACGCGGGCGCCAGCGAAGGGAACTTTCGTAAATACACTGTATCTTAGTTGTATTGCCGCAAGTTTGGTGATATTGGGTTGCGACAATACAAGAGTTAGCGGTCATTGTAAAGTAACACCCTACTACCTTTATGATATAAAATATCTCAGTCGTAATCACCCTTCTATTTTGTCGCTTTTGGCTCACGCCTTTTTTAATTATATCCTACATTTTTGTACCACTACAAACAATTAAAATTAAAACGTCATGAGAAAATTAAAAGTACAAATGAATTTTGAGGGAATAAATTGGGATGATGATATGGTAACCTTTTGCATTGACAACCTTAAAAATGTGGACAGTATCTTACTCGGACGAATCACGGCTGAAGGTTTTATTCCATATTGGAAGGATGTAGCCGAGAATCCTGATCCCAATGATATTAATAGTAGAATTGGAAAACCAATTAATGATACTCACAAGGATATTTTTTCAAATACACTCAAGGTCAATCAGTGGGATAATGCTACTATCATAAGTGGCGATATTGCAGAAGAAATAAAACAATTGAAAGAAAATAAAGGGGAAGACATCATTGTTTATGGAGGTAATAAATTCGTATCATCTTTAATCGGACACAAATTAGTAGACGAATACTATTTACTTGTAAATCCGCTTGCCAGTAATAGCGATGAACCAATTTTGAAATTCATCAATAGCAATTTGCTATTAACATTGAAAGAATGTAAATCATTTCCTTGCGGAACAGTGTTATTGCATTATTCAAGTCAATAATAAATGACTAAAAATAACAACGAACCGCTAACATAGCATTGCCGCAATTTGGGCAGACAGTCATATCATCGGCATTATTGCTCTACCCTTGTTGGAGTTGCTAAACGAACTTGGCATCACCACCATCCAAGCCCCGGCCCACGCGCGATTCCTTCCTTGGGGAAGGGGAAGGAAGGGGTTTAATGAACTTTTAAGTCACACAATTAATTATGGCGTAACCCTCCTTAGGTCGGGTCGGGCTATTCACTTATACGGCTTCAGGCATTAGGCACAGGGCCGGTATTCGTTGCTATCCCTTACGCGAGGGGCTTCCAATTAATATGGGATATAATTGGTGTTTCAAGTGCGCGGTTAAAACATCCGGGATTTGCAAATTCATTACTTAACAAAATGCTCACCAATCAGCGGGGCACCCGCGACACGCGGGCGCCAGCGAAGGTTAAACAAAATTATGGCTCAAAAAAGAACGATGTTAGTTTAACCGAAATCAGTTTGATTATAAATTAATCAAAGTCTCATAGTATCAAAAATAGGTTGCTTATTTTCCCATCTGAACATAATAACCGCAATCTCCAGTTCTGAAACATCCGCTATTAACTTTGGTGAGATTGTATTTTCTACAACTAAATAGTATTTGGCCTCATGTCTTAAACCGTACATCATTAATTGTCCAATGGCCGTATAAAGACTTTGTGTAGTCAATAAGCTTTTAACCTCAAATATGTGACTTATATCATCTTGCCTGTCAATGATGCAGGCATCTATCAGTCGCGTGCGTTTTGCATCATATCCATTATTTGTTAAATTTTCCAACAAGGAATTAGTTATTCTGGCGTGATCCGCTGAAGGAATAACAGTTCTTTCCGGAAGTGAATAAGGATTGCGAAGGTCGGATTCTCCATTTTGGAGTATCTTATTTCGCTTGGAGTTTACTTTGACATTTTGGGAGGCCCTACCTCTACTTTCCTTGAAGTCATACACTTGATGCACGAAAAAGCTGATTTGTTCAAAAAAATTAGGAGAGCCAAACTCCGCAACAATGAAATATTTAGCTTTTTCTCCCTCAAAATCAATATCGAGCAATGGAGCGGGGTACCAGTCCAGAAATGGGTTTTTACTTATACCTGTCTTACCGCCACCTATCGTTCCATTGTGCATTAGGTATAAACGTCCGTTATCATCTTTTGCAAAAGCTCCCCCAATGCTGCGATTTAGGCCTTCCTTGTTCATATTAATCTGGCATCGGCCTGTTACGGCTTTATGGGGTTTGGGTTCATCTTTGCCAAAGGGATTCCAATATTGATCCTCCTTACCCGAGAAATACCACCATATATTATATTGGTCTGAGTAGCTAGCGATTTCTTCGTTGCTAATTCCATTGCGGGAAGAATATCGAACTGGTATCTTTTTAGTTGTAATTGTATCCAGATTTTCCTTTAGTTGTTTTCTATATGCTTCAACCTCTTTTCTTTTTGTGATTCCTTTAAGCATCATTTCTAATATCTTCTGGAGTTAAACAACTATAAATTATACCATTTGATTTTATCATAATCAACATTGTCATCGCTCAGTTCCAAATCACTGATCTCACAGTTCAATCGTTGGGCTTCTACAACTCCGCCCTTGTTGGAATGTCTCCAACAAGCCAATGATAGTCATTTGAAAAAATATTAAGTACTATAAAAGTGCCATCACATACCGGTTTTGTTGGTAAAAACACCACAAAGGCGAAAATTGAACAAAAAACAGGTTGGATTGAGTTTGTTATTCAGTCCAAGTGTCTATCACTTCAATTAATTGATTAATTGAAACTATTATAGTTGTTAATTCTAATTTTGATTTTAAATAATGAAGATATAATTCACGAGCTTCATTATAAGCTTTTATTTTTGTTTCTAAAATAGGAGTATTACCCTGATAGAAAATCTTTCTTTCTAATTCCAATATATGTCCACCTCCACCTCCGCCTGCGCCTCCACCATGCTCTGGTTTGGTCCGTTCATAGTACCAAGGATTTCTAATTTCAAGTATTAATTCAGAAAATGCGAAAGTATAGCCATTAGCAATGTCGCCGGAGATATTGAGCGTGAATTTTGATCGTTTGTAGCCATCTCTGTTATTGCTTCCTGTCGCTTTTATTATCTCTCTCACCTCTTCATTGAAATTTCCTATAGGATAATTATTTTCTAATATTTGCATTAAATTGATTATCTCCACAAGCTTTTTTGCTGGTGTATCCAATTGATGCTTTGAGTTAATGGCATCGATAAAATATTGCTTACTATCCTCTAATAAAACTTTTGTAAAGACCGGGCCTTTTTTTAACCAATAACATAGGTCTAATTCTTTACGAAAGGCTAGCATGTAAATATGTATGTGTGCAAAGCCATAATTGCCTAGCAAAAATTTCGTTTCATGTATTGATGCAAACTGTTCTTCAAGATTACCCCTACCATTTTCAAGCCATCCGATTAGAAATAAATTTATGGTATTAATCTTGGATGACAATACGTTTGATATATATTCGATTTGGTTTTGCTGTATATAAACTTTAAGGTCATGCAATAAATTAATGATTGTATTTAAATCATTTTGCATATCTCTAATTTCCGTGTAGATCTTTTTTAGATACACTAATTCCACATTCGGTTTTGCTTTCTTTTTTTTAAACATATTGTATATCTTATATCCAGTTTCCGCTATCGCAATAACAGTAGCAGGATCAGTATATACACCCTGAATAAGTTTAAACTCAGATTCATTAAGACCTATCGGTGATATTATCTTTTCAATTTCTTTATTCATGTTTTTTTTTAATTAATAATTTATCGAGTTCTCGAGTTTTTTCATCAATAAAATTGGGGTTTACATTTTTAAAATCAACTAAATCTATAAATTGTCTTTTGATTGATTCTATGACCTCGGGCATATTATTACCTTCTGCCTGCAACTCAAGAACTGTATTGAACATTTGAATGTTACCGACAGAATCTATCATTAAAGTACATTCTAGCGGAACCGATAGTTCTATTAAGCGATCTCCGACAGTTATTGGTGATTGAATAGGGATAGTAGGCTGGTTTCCCTCTTGTGTAAATAGCAAGTTTTCGATTAACTCTTTCTTTTTAAACTCACTTAAATTAACACCTTGGGGTAATCTAAATACAGCAGTGACTATCTGGGATCGCTTTTCCTGAGCTAATATATATTCCTCCAAAGAAATCCGTGGTAAAATTTGTTCCTTAAAATGTTCTGTCGGGCGACCTCTTTTGTAATTGCGAACAAATCCTTTATTATATGATGTTACACTTAAGGAAATATCTTTATTACAAAGAATCTTAAATAATGGGTCAAATATTTTTTTCCTGGATTCAGTGTCAGGAAAACGATTCACTATAGCCTTTGCGTCTTCAATGTTCGTAAAATCAACATCTAGGACGTCGTTCTTGTATCCTTCGATCAGTTCATTCTTCCAGTTTTTAATATGTTCATTCTCAGGTTGCAAAACTACCGTGTCAATTGCAACCGAAACTTGAAAGCTACTATAAGCTGTATCAGCGATTCTCGGAGAAACTTTTTGCTTAAGTTGGTTAATGGTTTTGTTTAACTTAGCTCTATCAACAATAGAATTCTTAAGTGAATCCATCGCTGTTAAATCAATGTAACTTTCAATTGATTTAGTAATATCTATCAAAAAGGCACCTGCTTCTTTGGAAGATACAGCCCTATCGTGAACTTCGTCAGTAGGCTCCAAGGTGAAGATGTAGGAGCGCTCCCTTAATCTTTCAATGTACTGATTTTTAACCAGGTAAATATCATAAAATGACGGCAGTCCCAATGTGTAAAAGCTTCTATCATCTGGCAAGTAATCCTCTGGTAAAGCATATGCGTTTAGCATGACTACATTGAGTATGTTACCCGAATTATCTTCGTCTATTAAGAATACAAAATTTGAATCTAATAGTTCAATTAATGTTCTTAGAGATATTCCGCCTGATAAATAGTTGTATAAACTTCTTTTTTCAGTTTTAAATATCAGCCATCGATTAAAGGTTTCGTTATAATCTACCCAATAAGATAAAAAGTCATCTAATTTCAAATCATTGTAATGAGTTAATATCGGTCCATCTGCATATAGAATATCCTGCACCTTTGTCAGATTCTTATAAGGAAGATCCTCAATCTTATATCCTGCTGTTGTTAGCATATTATAGTTGAGTTGAAATTATAAAATTATTAGACCATTCTATATTTATTGTTTCAAAGAATTCAAAATGCTTTGTTATCGGATTCAGTTCCGACATTAGTCCTAACCTAGCACCAATATTTCCCTTAGCCACATGAGTGTAGCCCAGTTTTTTTTGTATTGATGGATTTAAAGAATGGAATACCATTTCAGATGCTTCCACTGAAGTATGAAATGAAAGGCTACAATATCCGCACTTAAGTTTGTCATCCATTGGCCTTTGGGGAGCATCTCGTTTGGTATTGTATACATGATTAGGAAGAAAATTCAATTCATGATCAATAGGAAAGGTTACCCATCTTGCTGCTTCAACGGCTTCATTTTCTTTACAATTAGGCGGCGGACACTGGAAAGAAAGCCCCTGCTGGTCGATAAGTTGTTGATATTTAAGGTTCATGGTTGTAATTCTTAACAATGATATAAAATATTTACATCACTTTATAATATATTATTCAGCCTCTGGTCGGTGTTTTCACCGCACCAGCCAATGCATTGTGTATTGTAATTGGCCTGCTCAATACAAAGTAAAACATGGGTACGTACCGAATAGCAGTGATCAGGCATTTTCGGAAACGAGATCTTTCGGTAGAATGGTGCGGTGAAAACATCGACCACAAGCTAAAGGATTCCGCAAAAAACTCGATATACTCCGCCAGTCCGGGACAAGCATTGCTGACGCGGTAAATTTTGCGGATGTTATCAAATATTTCAACTATTGTCGCACCCAAGACGCATTTTATTAAAAATAGTGACGAACCCGTCTTCATTTATTTCAAAGCCGCTGCTGTTCTTCTTTTGTCCTGTTATTATTGCGGGAAGCTTTTTTACTGTTCGAACCAAATGACCGGCTGTAAGACAGCCTGATGATCGGGCGGAAGCCGGATTCTCCATGATAAATGACATCCACAACGTTGTTAAAAGCATCAGCAATTAGCGCTCCTTGGTGGCCGCGATAAATATCGGCGCTAAAAATATTAGATACACTTAACTGAAAACTACCATGATCCTTTTCAAGGTTTTTTTTAAAGCCCATGTTGAAAATGGCATTTCCATTTGAGCGGGAGTTGCTGTTATAGGATGAGGAGTTATAATAGCCCGACAGTTCAAGGGCATAGCGCTTTGGCAGTTTAAAACTTTCGGTAAAATTCAGGGAATAGCTGAAATAGCTTTTCTCCAGCAATTCCGGGAAATAGGTGATCCGGTATTTGTGCCAGCCGCCGCTCAGGTTATAGTTCATCTCCCACCAGGTTGCAATTTTGACCGGAATGGTCGCCTGCACAGCCAGGTTATTCTGCCAGTCAGCATTTTCAGGCATCAGGTAAACCAGCCCTTTGGTGGGGCCGGGAACGCCCTGCACACCCTGGATAGGGTCGGTGTCATGGCTGTACAATAGGGAAAACAAGTAGTCACCTGCGTTATAAGCCAGCTTTAAGTTATGGGTGATGGTCGGCTTTAGCGCCGGGTTGCCTGTAAATACAGAGGTTGGAGAGTTATAAGACACATAAGAAGCCAGATCGGCAAAAGATGGGCGGCTAATGCGCTCGGTATAGGATAATTGCAGTTCATCTGTCGCATTTAGCTTCCGGCTAAGAAACATCGCCGGAAACATTTTAGACAGCCGGCGGTCGACAAAGTATTGCGCATTGAGCGAATGATCGGTCGCGTTGCGCGAGTATTCGTACCTGGCCCCTGCAGACAGGCTGGTTAAACTGTCGGGTTTCCAGATCAGCACTGCATAACCTGCAGCGATCAGTTCGCGGGTAGCCAGGTCGTTCGAGGTGCCTGCCCCGACCGATACCCAGTGGTCACCCACCAGATTTTCAAGGGCAGATGTGCTTTTGCTACGGGTGTAGGTACTTTTTAAACCGGTTTCCAGTTGCAGCCGCTTGTTAAAAGAATTACTGTAATCCAATTGAGTCACAAATACATGGATGTTGGCATTGGACAGGTTACGCTGGCGTGATGCAAACAGGCTATCACTGAAATTGCTTTGCACCTGTGTGGGGCCATTGCTATGAAGGCCAAAATAATCCAGGTTGACATTAAACTTTTGATTGTTACCAATGGTTTCCTCCAGGTAAAGGCCGGGGTGCAGGTAGTGCGTATGACTGGTGCCAGCGAGTTGCGAATCGAACACCAGGTTGGTATCGGCCAATGCGTAATTGCCAAAGTTATGACTGCCGTTTTGATTAGAGCTGATGCTATAATAAACGCCGCCGCCGATAGTGGTTTTAGCACCCGGACGATAATCCAGGCCACCGCTAAAGCCCTGATAATTGGATACGGTATTACTTTGGCTATTGTAATGAAAAGTGTTCTGCCCGCCAATGATAGGCGTGTTACTTGTACCCTGCGCCAGTAGTAAAGCATAGCTATGGTCGTGGTTATAACTATAAGAAGCGTGCAGGCTAACTTTATCGCTATTTTGGTTCAGATCAATATCGGCAGATTCTTTATCGCCTTTACCATACCCTGCCGAAGCAGTTACCGAACCGTTGGTGCCGGGCCGCTTAGTTTTTTTAGTGACGATGTTGATTAGCCCGGCATTGCCATCCGCATCATATTTTGCGGGCGGTGTGGCAAGCAGTTCGATCTTGTCTATATCATCCGCCGTCATACCGTTCAGCAGGGAGGCCACCTGGTCGGCAGACAGGCGCAGTAACTTGCCGTCCAGCATAACCATGACCCCGCTTTTCCCATTCAGGCTAATTCCGTTGGTCTGGGGGTCAACCATAACGCCGGGTGAGCGTGAAAGCACCTGCAAAACCGAGCTGCCTTTGGTGAGGATGCTGTTCTGTACATTGACCACCAAGCCTCCTGCGGTTTGCTGTACCAGGGGTTTGCTGGAACGGATCACCACTTCGCCCAATTGTCTACCGGATGTTTTTAGCCGGATCGTTCCGGCATCATAAGCCGGATCGCGAATAATGAGCGGTGAAAAATAGTCCATATAGCCTATACAACTGATTTTAAGGGTATAAGTGCCGGATGGTGCAGCGCTAAGCCTAAAACCCCCTTTTTCGTCCGAGGCCGCCGAACGCACCAGCGTACTGTCTGCACTTTTCAGCAATACCGCAGTGGCAAATGGTACCGGGCTGCCATTGGTATCCGTAAGCGTACCGCTGACCTGGCTTTGGGCAATAGTGCTAAACAGCAATCCGCAAAGGATGAGCAATAACGTTTTCATACTCCAAAGGAAGTTTTCATCTGCGGCACGCAAAAATCCGATTGATGAACTGCGGCCGCTAATTGACGAGGTGCATGAAATGGCACGAATTAATGTTGCCAGCGATTGAAAGAGAGTAATGTACCGGTTATCCTTTGCCCGGTGTATTTCGTCAATTAAAAGCGGCCATTGGTATATCGGCCTGTATTTATTAACGGAATAGCCGTAACTTTATTAATTATGCCATCCATGACGACTTCTCAAAACTGGTTTATTAAATACAAGATCTACCACATCCCATTCTGGATGTTGTATAACTACGTGTTCTGGGCGCTGACTGTAGGCAGTCTCTATGAGGCCGCCCATGAAATGTTCTTTTCGGTCTTTTTTGTAAAATCGTTCTTTTACACCATATTTCCCGCTTTCGCGGTCTATTTCAACTTGTATTTTCTCATCCCGCGTTACCTGCAGAAAGGCAGCTATAGCTTGTACATCCTTATCCTGGCATTAACGGTCGTCGCTTCTTCCTTGCTCATCGTGCCAGGCTATTTCCTCAGCGCATGGCTGGCTGGCATTAATGCGCAAAAAATGTTCGGCCTTACCTGGAGCTGGAACAGCTTCTATAACGCTGCAAAGGGGAGCCCTTTAACAAACACCATAGCCGCCATTACGCTGGGCATGAGTATCAAACTCACCAAGAACTGGCTCGAAACGCAAAGACGGCACCAGGCGCTGGAAAAGGAAAAGCTGGAAACCGAATTAAAATTTCTTAAATACCAGTTCAACCCGCATTTCCTGTTCAACAGCATCAATTCCATTTTCTTCCTGATCCATAAAAACCCGGATATGGCCTCGGCCTCACTGGCGAAGTTTTCTGAACTACTGCGGCACCAGCTTTATGAATGTAACGACCAGCAGATCCCATTGGACAAAGAGATCGCCTACCTGGAAAATTTTATTGAGCTGGAAAAGCTGCGCCAGAATGAAAACTTAGCAGTTAATTTCAATTTAAACGAAGCCCATTCGCCAGGTATGGGCATAGCACCATTTGTTTTGATGACCTTTGTGGAGAATGCTTTTAAACACTTATCCAAGCATAAAAAACAACCCAATTGGATCAATATTGATCTGGCCGTAACCGGGCTACAGCTTCATTTAACGGTTGCCAACAGTACATCTGAGAATGGATCGTATGAAGTAATCAACTACGGAGGTATCGGTTTAAAAAATGTACAGCGCCGGCTCGACCTGATCTATCCCGGGCAATACAAACTGGATATTCAGAAAAACCCGGAAAGCTTTGTAGTGAAACTGGAACTGCAATTGTCTCAATTAGAAATATCTCCTTCTGCACAATTAATAGCTGAATAAAATGATCAACTGTGTAATAATTGATGACGAACCATTGGCGAGGGAAGGCTTGGCCAACTATGTCAGGGAAGTTGATTTTCTGAACCTGGGCGGTGTTTGCGAAAACCCGCTGGAACTGCTGCCGATGATCGATAGGCAAACTGTCGACCTGGTATTCCTGGATATACAGATGCCGAAAATGAACGGCATCGAGTTTCTGAAGATCCTGCAAAAACCGCCGATGGTGATCATCACCACCGCCTATCCTTCTTATGCGCTGGAAGGCTTTCAATTAAATGTCCTGGATTACCTGCTCAAGCCCATCACATTCGAACGTTTTTTTAAAGCCGCCGCCAAAGCCAGGGATTATTATAAATTGTTAACCGGTGATCCCGCTAAACAAGCGGAAGATTATTTCTTTATCAAGTGCGGCAGCAAATACGAAAAGATATTCTTTGATGACATTCTCTACGTCGAGGGCATGCAAAATTACGTAACTATTTATTCCACTAAAGGTAAATATGTTACGATGCTTTCGCTCAAAAGCCTGGAGGACAAGCTGGCCCCGACGGCCTTTATCCGCGTACATAAATCTTTTATCGCCGCCATTAGCAAAATAGACGGCATCGAAGCAGCCGAACTGTTTATAGGTGGAAGCCGTATTCCCATCAGCAGGGGCTACCGTGAGCAGGTCATGGACCGGGTGCTGAGCAAAAGGCTTTGGGATAGAAAATGACCAGGGCGCCAGAAAAGCGTCACCGCGGCAAAGGCAAGTTTTGCTATACTTATTACAGTTATTATGTATAAATATCGACAAGACCAATGTTTGACTGGCTGATTTAATGGTTTACATATCTTTTACGGCACTTTGCTGTAAAAAGTCGTTTGTTTGTTGTATGTGATAAACTAACTTTTCAAAATTCATTTATAAGTGTGTTGCTTGCGTGTAACTTTCAACGCTCCAAAGCATACATTTTTCTTTTTGGTAAAGTTATTTGAAGCAACAAAAAATCCCTGCTTCCGGAAGAAACAGGGATTTGAAAGATACTTGTACTTTATGAATTAAAATCCATACATACCACCCGAAACGGAAATTTGCTCTCCCGTGATCCAGGCTGCATCATCGGAAGCAAGAAATACCGCAGCTTTCGCAATATCTTCGGGCTGGCCTCTGCGACCAAGCGGTGTATTGGCAATAAACATTTTTTCATACTCACTGCCCGCAGTTACACCCGCACTGGTTGCACCTTCTGTTTCCGTGGCACCCGGCAAAATAGAATTGATACGAACGTTTTTTGCACCCAGTTCTTTCGACAAAGAGATGGTTATGGCATCTAACGCAGCTTTAGTTGCAGAGTACAATGAGACTCCCGCCATCGGCGATTTGCTTGCACCCGAACTGATATTGATGATATTACCACCTTTATCGCCAAACAGTTTCAAGGATTCCTGGATAGTAAGTACAGGACCCAAAACATTAACGTTGAAATGCTGATGAAAAGCAGCTGCCGATGCTTGTTCAATAGGTAAAAATTGCTGAAAGACCGCGTTGTTTACTAAAACATCCAACGTGCCGAATGCCTTCCTGGTTTCTTCAAACAGCCTGGTTACATCGGCTTCTTTCGATACATCGGCTTGTACCGAAATGGCTATGCCCCCGTTGTCGGTTATCTCCTTAACCACGCTATCCGCGCCTTCTTTACTTGAGGCATAATTCACAACAACCTTTGCGCCTTCTGCCGCAAAGTGTTTTGCGATAGATGAACCTATTCCTTTTGAAGCACCGGTAACTACCGCTACTTTGTTTTTTAATTTACTCATCATTTTTATATGTTAATATATTCAAATTCTTCAGGTGTATTTTCCGTTCTGAAGTACATCCAAAGATATAGCCGCGTGACGGACTGTTTATTGACATGAATCATTAAGTACCTTTGATTTAGGTCAACTCAGGATCGTGACTTAAATCACGATAATTGGATAACTAATTGTAAAAAAGCAACTTAAGATAGAGGCAAAAAACCAAAGCAGCAGAAAGCCAGACCGGTCACAACGGCATATTTTGCGTTGGTAAGCACTTTTTTTGCATTCAGGAAGTATATCGATGAGGGTTTCTGAAGCGGCAATTGAAAAACCGGCCGCTTTGTGGAAAAGCTATCTTAAAGCGTGTGGTTTGCTGGCATGTTATGGGATGCTCCTGTTCGGGTAAAAAACTAAAACGCTATTTTAATTTGGATACCGAATTTCATCCTTGCATAACGATCTATTTAAAAGAGTTTTTCCGTATCCTGCTCAAAGTTTCCGGGGATAAACCCAGATAAGAAGCGATCATGTTTTGTGAGAACCGCTTTAAAAAATGCGGATAATTGCTAACCAAATCCTCGTAACGCTCTTCAGCCGTATAGCTCATTGCAGCCTGCATTCTTTTCTGGGTTGCAATGGTGTTATTCTGACTGATTACGTTCGCCATCGCTGAAAATGCAGGTATATCCTTAAGAAACTCCTCAATTTGAGCATTGGTTGATTGCAGAACCTCCAGTTCCTCCAGCGCTTCAATATTAAAGCGACTTGGCGTTAACAGGTAAAAGCTTTCAAAATCGGCCAGCCACCAATTTTCCAAAGATAATTTCAGTATATGTTCATGCCCTTTTTCATCTACCGTAAAGGTTCTGGCAGATCCTTTTACAATAAACCCAATATATTTGCATACGTCTCCTTCCTGTAAAAAGTATTGCCGTTTTCGAAGTTTTTTGGGTTTGAAATGTGCCATCAACAAATGCTTATCATCCTCTGAAAGCAGTTTGCCTGATATTTCCTGGATGTAATCGAAAAGCGCTTCAAAATTGGACATCGTTCAAGTATATAATTATTCGCAATTTACTCAAAACCGCCTGATAAAAGACTAAAAACAAACATCGCTTTATATGGTAGGCGGGCATCCGGTACACGTTATGCTTATATGGCAGTAAGCCACCTGGCCAACCAGCGGAATGTTGACCATCGAATTATCGATATTCTGGCATCCTTTCGGGTATTTAGCGAGTGGCAGCCCGAATTGATTTTTATCCGCATCAAGATGAACATATTAGGTGTCGGGCCAAAAATTCACATTCTCAACAAAAAATCCCTGCTTCCTGAAGAAACAGGGATTTAAAAGAAATTTATAGTCAAACTGTAATTCCCTTTGTCCACGAGGCAGGATCGCATCAAAATTTGCGATTACGATTCATCAGTCGAACTTAATCAAGTCCTGAAAGATGAGCTTACCCCAGCTATTTCCACGCGCCTGCACAAGCAGTCCGCCTTCCGAAAGCCCGCCAAGTTGGATTGGTGCGAAACCGAGATTTTCCGCAAGCGCACCAATCTCCGCTGCTGCGCCGTCATCGTCGCTCGCAAGGAACACGACTCTCCTGCCACCATGTACGGCCGGATCCTGGTCAAGAATGGCAGCGATCAAATGGTTGAAGCCCTTAACCAGTTTTGCACCGGTGAAGGCCTGCGCAACGAACCTGGCAGAAGGCTGTCCTCCCAGCTTCTCAGGGGGCACGCCGTAAGCATTGGTTACATCGACGATGATTTTCCCCTGCCAGGCGGGGAGCGCCTTGGCGACATCCGGATGCGATTCAAAACGCACAGCCAAAAAGATGACGTCCGCCGTAACGGCTTCCGCCAGTGTTGTGGGAATGATCCCGGGGCCAATCGCGGCGGCATCGGATACAAAGCTTTCCGGGTCGCGCGTGGTTGCAACGGATACTTCGATGCCTTTGCGGGCAAACGCCCTGGCCAGGGCCTTGCCAATATTGCCGAAGCCGATAATTGCGTAGCTTGCTACGCTGTTTTTTAATTTACTCATTTTGAAAATTATTTTAATTATATAATGACACGGGTTATAAACCCGAGCCGGTGTGGGGGCAATTATTTAGACAAATAGGTCATACCACCATCAACCAAGAGTTCGGCACCAAGCATGAACGAAGAATCATCGGAGGCCAGGAAAACCGCTGTTTTACCAATGTCAGATGGTTGCCCAATTCTGCCTATCGGCATTTCACTTGCAAAGTGTTTTTTTATAGCATCAATTTGTTCTGCGGGAACAAACTTGTCAAATGCTGGTGTATCTGTTGTACCTGGTGTTATAACATTTGCTCTGATTTTTCTGCCTAAAAGATCGCTTGAAAATCCTTTTGCAAAATGGATCACAGCCGCTTTGGTAGCACCATAAAGCGTAAAATTCGGATATGCCCGATGTGCTGCATTTGACCCGATCAAAATAATAGAACCACCATCATTCATATAGGGTAGTGCTTTATGAACGGTGAAGTAAACACTTTTCAGGTTTAAATCAATTGTCTTGTCAAAGTCGGCTTCGCCAAGAGTGGCCACAGTTCCTACAGTTCCACCTCCCGCGTTGGCTACAACCACGTCTATTTTACCAAATTTTTCAGCTGTTGCTGCAAACACCCTTTCCAGGTCGGCAAGGTTGGTTACATCGGCATTTATGGCTATAAAATTATCTCCAAGCTGAACCACAGTACTATCTAAAGTATCCTGATTTCTGCCGACAATAGCTCCTTTAGCGCCTTCATTTTTAAATTCCTGGGCAATGCCAAACCCAATGCCACTATTACCACCTGTAATAACCGCTACTTTATTTTTTAATCTATTCATTATTTCTTTTTTTAAAGATTGAGCGACAAAGGTAGACCACTAAAGTTATTTTTGGTAACTTTGTACTGATAAATAACAGTAACATAGAGGTAACAAAGTAACAATGGGGTGTAAAATAGAAGAGTTTCAACAGGAACAAAAGAAAAGAATGAGAGCCGTTCAGGATTCCATGGAAGTGCTGAATGGGAAATGGAAAATTTCTATTATCTCGTCTATTTGCTGTTACGGTAAAAGGAGATTTACCGACATTTTGAGTGATATCGAAGGAATTTCGAACAGGATGCTGAGCAAAGAATTAAAGGAATTAGAGATAAACCAGTTGGTAAAACGAACCGTTTTGGATACACAACCCATAACGGTTCAATATGAACTTACGGAACACGGCAATACGCTACAAACCGTCATCAGCAATCTAACAGATTGGGGAATTGTACACCGAAAGCAAATTGTCGGGGAATAATGTTCGTGCTTGCCCTTGTTGGAGTTCCGTCCCGCGGGTCTCTCGTAGAGGACCCCGCGGTTGCACAATATTCTTTTGCTGCACAATTCCCCAATCTATCAGATCGTTGATCGTGGTTTATTATGTATAGCCGCGTTCCGTAAGTTAACGGTCGATTATATTCAACAGTTTATCCAGGTCATTTTCCGAATTGTAAAAGTGAAGTGAAACCCTTATGCCTGCTCCACGGGAGGAAAATATGATGTCGTTCTGTTGCAACTCCCTTATTTTAGCTTCCGGTAAGATCAAATTAAAGATCGCCGAATGTTCCTTACGGCGTGTGACTGCAGCTGATAAAAGCCCCCGCGCTGTGAAGGCCAACGCACCTTGCCTTGCACGATGTATTCTTTGCACAATTTTCTTTTCCTTATTTTAGATTCCCAAACCCGTTAATCAATGCCCTCCGACAGCATCACCATCCAAACCACCTTCCAATCCCCCATAACCACCATATGGCATGCCTGGACGGATGCCGCCACCATGCTGCAATGGTTTGGGTCGGACCGGGATGGCCAGGGCCTTAGCGCCGAAGCCGATGCGCGGTCCGGAAAAGAGTTCCTGGTAAATTTCAGGGACAGCAGCGGTATGGAGCATACTTGTTTTGGTACTTATTTAACGGTTATGCCGCCGCGTGAACTCAGCTTTACCTGGTGCTGGCAAAACGAGCCGGGGGTAACATCGCAGGTTGTGGTTAGGTTACAGCAAAGCGATGCAGGTACGCTGATGCATTTTGAGCACAACGGCGTAGGATCGGCATCGGCTCACAACTACTTAGCCGGCTGGACGAGTACTTTTGAAAAATTGCGTGGGGTGGTGGAGAGCAAGTAATTATTAAATACAAAAGCCCGCAGGTAACCGGGCTTCGTAAACTTTAAGCGTTTTTGCAATTAAAGGTAATTGTAAGCTTGCGCTAAAGTGGGCTTTCCTCCGCTTAAATTTATCCCTTATAATTGGGGGTCAAATTCCACAATCCATTCAATACCATATTTGTCTCTAAACATTCCGGCGTATGTACCCCATGGACTGTCGCCAATCTCCCCTTCCACATCTCCACCTGCAGATAATCCGTTAAATATTTTGTCTGCTTCTTCACGACTTTCGGCGCTAACAGATATTTTCGACCGGTTTTCGGCTTCATTTACCCGTCCCATAAATTCGGGAACGTCATTGGCTATTAGTACATTGTGTTTGCCAAGCGGCAAGGCAATGTGCATTATTTTATTGGCCTCATTTTCTGCCACCTGAAATTCGGGCCCCGCCAGGTCTTTGAAACGGATGATCTTTGTAAACTCTCCGCCAAAAACTGATTTGTAAAAAGTGAATGCTTCTTCGGCATTTCCGTTGAAGTTGATCCAGGAATTAATTGTTCTCATAATTTTTATGTTTAAGTTGTTAATTTTTTTTGGTTTATAATCTTTTAGGATAAAGTTGCTAACAGTTCCTCCAGGTTTTTTAATGTCATGGTAAAGCCTATTTTGAAGCCCTCCAATAATTTCTCCAATCGCTCAAACGATTCATTAAAAATGGTAATGTCCACTTTGGTTATTCCATTTTGTTCGCTGAAATTGTAATCCCACTCAGAGCCCGGCAGTTCACGGTTTTCGTCTTTATCTGCAAACGCGTTGTACATCTTAAAATTGGTTTTCGGGGTAATCGATGTAAATTCCTGCACCGACCAACGTTCCTGCCCATCGGGGCTTATCATCGCGTAAAATCGCCGCCCGCCTACTTCAAAATTCATATACTTGGTTTTGGCTCGCATGGGTGCAGGTGCGCCCCATTGGTCAAGCAGCTCGGCTTTGGTAAAGGCATCCCATACTAAAGACTGTCCGGCATTAAATTCCCTGGTTATATAAACCGTTTTCGCTGCTTTGTCAACGTTAAAATCAAATAGCAAATCATTGTTCATTTTTCTGTTTTTTTAATTGTTGATAATAATTGGTCGAGTTGATTGAATTGCGTTTCCCAGCTTTGCCTGAATTGGGCTAACCAGTTATCGAATTCCTGCATTTTTTTTGCATTAAAGTGATAATAAATTTCCCTGCCACTCTGCTCGGGTTTAATCAAATCGCATTCGTGTAATACTTTAATATGTTTTGATACTGCCTGTCGGCTCATATCAAATTTTTGGGCCATGGCATTTGGTGTTAATGCCTGTATAGCAATTAAAGTTAAAATAGCCCTGCGTGTCGGGTCAGCTATGGCCTGGAATATGTCTTGTTTCATTTTGTAATGTTCAATTAAGCAACCTGTAGGTTGCAAATATATATGCAACTTTTGAGTTGCGCAAATTTATTTGCAGTTTTTTATGTCGGGGGTAAATGGCAGGAAGTCTTCCGTCCACGGGGGCTCGTAGAGACCAGCGGTTGCACAGTGTAAGTCGTAATTCCCCAGAGCTGCGTTTATGCGAGGCGACAGGCCCCCAGCCTAAAATGCAAAATCCCGGATGCAATTAAACATCCGGGATTTGCATAAACCGTATATGATAAAAACACCTTATTCGCTCCTCAAACTTTTCACCGGGTTTGCCAGCGCTGCCTTGACGGATTGAAAACTGATGGTAACAAAAGCGATAACGATAGCTATAAACGCGGCCAGTACAAAAACCGTCCAGTGAATAGGGATGCGGTAAGCAAAGGCATCGAGCCAGTTGTTCATGGCGTACCAGGCCAAGGGAGTAGCTACAACAATGGCAATGAGTACCAGTTTGATGAAATCCTTAGCCAATAGGCCAATAACGCCCGTAACCGATGCGCCCAATACTTTACGTACACCAATTTCGCGGGTGCGTACCTGTGCGGTGTAGGCGGCAAGGCCCAACAGGCCCAGGCAGGATATTAATATGGCCATGCCTGCAAAATAGTTAAACAGGGTTCCTTCGCGTTGCTCGCCCTGGTAAAGGTTATTGAAAATATCGTCCAGAAAGTTATAGCTGAAAGGGTATTCGCCATTGTATTGTTTAAACTGGACACCGGCCGCGGCTATAGCAGCAGCGGCTTTATTGGTTGTAGTTTTAATATACAGGCTTTGGTAAACTGCTGGTTTGTAGAAAAAGATGGCCGGCGCGATTTTTTCGCGCATGCTGGCAAAATGGAAATCTTTAATTATGCCAATGATGGTGCCGTTGGTTCTTTGAAAACGGAAGCGCTTGCCGATGGGGTTTTTAAGGCCGATCTCTTTTACGGCTGCTTCGTTGAGGATAAAATGGGCCGAATCGGCTACAGCGCCGCTGAAGCTGGCACCCTGCTGCATTTTTAGCTTAAAAAACGAGATGAAATCCTTATCTATCCCCATGGGGTGCAGGATAAAGGTTTGGCCGGGTGCTTTGCCATCCCATGAATTATCGCCCGAGATCATGCTGCTGATGATGATGTTGCTGGTTGCACGGGTTACACCTTCTACACCGGGCTGCTTTAAAAGCTCGGCCCGCACGGCATCGTAATGTTTTGACGCATCGCGCATCCAAACCCCAAAAACATGGCTTTTATCGTACCCCAAATTTTTTGATTGGATGTATTTTAATTGCTGGGTGATAACCAGTGTGCTTACAATGAGTACTACCGAAAAGGTAAACTGCACCACCACCAGAATTTTACGGAACAGGGCATCGCTAATGCTGCCGTTTATTTTGCCCTTCAGGGCTTTTAAAGGCTCGAAGGATGACAACAGCATGGCCGGGTAAATACTGGATAAGGCCAGTGTAGCTACTACCGTGATGATGATAATGAGCCAGATATGCGGATTGAGCAGGTTAAGTACCAGTTGTTTGCCGGCCAGCTGGTTAAATACCGGCATGAGCAGGTATATGGCGAACACGGCAAATAGCGTGGCGATGAGGAACAGTAGGGCTGTCTCGACCAGGAACTGCATAAACAGCTGCATTTTGGCCGCCCCTATAATTTTACGCATACTGATCTCTTTGGCGCGCAGCAACGAGCGCGCTGTTGAAAGGTTTACATAATTGATGCAGGCTATTAGTAAAATAACCAGGGCTATAATAACAAAAATGCGCACCGTTTGGATGCCGTGGTCGGTGCCGTCGGCATTGTAAAGGTGAATTTTATTGATAGGCAGTAACAGGTAGTCGGCATCGGTATCTTCGGCACGGTGCTTAATGTGGATTTTGAACAGGTCGGCCGAGAGCTTCTTTAACGATGCGCCCGGCTTTAGTTTAAAATAGGTTTCATAACTGTAATTACTAAAATCAGTATTTATATCCGTTTTGCCGTTTACCAGTCTGTATTTAGCATGGTAACTCATGGGCATAATCATATCAAAGTTGATGCTGGAGTTAAGCGGAAAATCGTTAATAACGCCGCTCACGGTAAAGTTTTCCTTGGCTTCTGCCACAATCACTTTGCCTAAAGCATCCTGGGTGCCAAAATATTTTTGCGCTGTTTTTTTGGTGATGACAACCGAGTTATCATTAAGGAATGGCCTGGCGGTATTGCCTTCAATAAGCGGAAAATCAAACACGCTGAACAGGGATGGATCGGCAAAGCCTACGTTTTGTTCGCCAAAAACTTTTTCCTTGTATTTATATAGCGAGAAGAACCAGTTGGGAGTAATGCGCACCTGCTCCTGCACATCGGTGAGTTCCTGTTTAGCCAATGGGCCTATAGGCGCAACCGTAGTTTGCCAGATCTGTTTACTGGCGCCCGTGCCGCCAAAAAGCTCTACGCGGTAAATGTTATCTGCGTTTTTATGGAAGCTATCGAAACTTAATTCGTCCTGTACCCAAAGCAATATCAAAATGCCTATAGCCAACCCGGCGGTGAGCCCTGCAATATTGATCAGCGAATAGAACTTATTGCGAAACAGGTTTCGCCAGGCGGTTTTAATATAGTTCTTCAGCATAGCTACAATGTTTTGAACCAATTGCATTACAAAATCATGCCATTTTTTTAACTTGTTGATTGTAAAATATTTATATAGTTTTTTTCCGGGCTTCACTGTTCATAACCGTACGGTTACGTTCGTTTGTGTTACAGGGAGTTCAAGCAATTAATGTTAAGTTATTAATACATTGACTATTTCCGCGCCTGGCTGATTACAGCACTTATTGGAGCGATCATGGGAGCAGCTCCGAATTTTTCGGCAAGTTCTTTTTCCACCTTAATTTTTATCTCGTCTATCCAGGCAGAATTACGCTTTTTGATCTCCTCATAAATAGGCCCCCACTCTACAAGTCCTTGTGTTGCTTCTTTTGCGGTTGGACTGACGGCAAAAAGTTGCACTTTTTCAATTGATATTTTTGCAAACCCGGCATGCTGTAATAATGGCGTTATAACAGCTTCATCACTCATCGAGGTAGCAAGATTATAAGATTCTGGCAATGGCTCTTCCAAATATTGCTGTGCTATAGTTCTGCAGGAATAGGACGCAGCGTTATTCTCCAGCTTATCCCAAGTTGTAAATAAAAATAAGCCACCCGGTTTTAGCACCCGGTATGCCTCTGCAAATGCCTTTGGCTTATCCGGAACAAACATATACCCGAAGCAACAAATAACCATGTCGATACTATTGTTGTTAAAAGGAAGTTGTTGGGCATCTATATTTTGCCAGTCGATATCAAGATGGCTTAATTTTTTTTTGGCTACGGCCAACATATCCTCGCTAATATCTGAAGCGATTAGTTTTGCCCGGGATGGAATACGTTCCCGGATATGGCGGGTAACACGGCCTGTTCCGGCCGCAATTTCCAGCACAATAGAAACCGGGGCGGGGTGAATTCGTTTTGCAACTTCTATGGCATATGGCTCAAAGTATAACGGACCAAAAAAATCATCATATTGAGTGGCAGTTTCTCCCTGCAAATCAGGGGAAGGAACTTTAGTCGAAGCATCATTCATGAATCATTGATTTTATATTTTAGCAAACGGCACAGCGGTTAGCTACGGCTACAGTTTCAATTGCATCGTTTTTCATAATCCGTCCCCGCGGGGTATATCTAATGCTATTAAAACAGCCTGAGATAATTTCACGCAAAGACGCTAAGGCGCAAATCAAAAATAAGCAAATCAATTGCGTCTTTGCGTAACAAACCTTTTGATTTCCTGACATTGGAGGCCCGGGGAACAGCATTTATCAATTTTCCCCTCATCATGACACTCCCATTACCACCCACCATCACCTACGTAAAAATGTATCATTCTTCCCCACTTCCGTATAAATCGGGCGGCAAAAGTCCCTCTACATTTGTGTCATAATTAAAACAACAAAACAATGGCAAAAACAATTTTCATTACCGGCGCCTCACGTGGCTTTGGTAAATTATGGGCCGATGCACTACTGCAACGCGGCGATAAAGTAATAGCAACAGCCCGCGACCTGCGTACCCTGGATGACCTGGTAAGCAAATACGGCGACAATATTTTACCCCTGCAACTGGATGTGAACGACCGTACTGCCGGTTTCGCGGCCATCAACAAAGCAAAGGAACATTTTGGCAGTATTGACGTGTTGATCAATAACGCCGGTTACGGCTTATTTGGCAGCGTTGAAGAAACCACCGAGCAGGAAGCCCGCGAACAAATGGAGACCAACTTTTTTGGCTTGCTATGGCTTACACAAGCGGTGTTACCTGTAATGCGCGAACAGGAGCATGGCCACATCATCCAGGTTTCGAGCGCGTTGGGTTTGGTTACGTTGCCTGTATTGGGCCTGTACAATGCATCAAAATTTGCGGTAGAAGGCTTAAGCGAAACCCTGGCTGCCGAGGTAAAGGGCTTTGGCATTAACGTAACGCTGATAGAGCCTAACGGTTTTGCCACGGATTGGGCAGGTGCTTCATCTGCACATACCACCGAGATGCCGGAGTATGATGGCTTGCGGGCAGCTTTCCAGGCTGGCTTAACCGATGATATTTTTGGTATCCCCGAAGCAACTAATGACGCGGTGCTAAAGTTGATCGACAGTGAAAACCCTCCGCTGCGTTTATTCCTGGGCAGCCAGGCTTACCCCTGGATTAAACAGGTTTATGAAAGTCGTTATGCCGAGTGGGACAGCTGGAGCGAGGTATCAGCAGCAGCGCACGGTAAATAAATATTTAATGGTATTATACTGACACAATTTACGCCGAAATTCGGCGTAAATTTGTTTAACCTTTTTTGATCATGCAGCATTTTAAAAATTTAGCCGATATGCACCGCTTCAACGGCTTTGCCCCGCCCGAGAACCCGCTTATCAGCGTACAAAGATGCGTACACACATGTTCGTTCRGCAACCGGGAGTTTACATCCGATTTTTATATGATTGGGTTTAAAAAGCTCAAGTCGGGCGTTATTATGTACGGCCGCACCCGGTACGATCATGATAACGGAAGCATGATGTTTGTAAAACCTCGCCAGATTATGGAATTTAACAGCGTTGAATATGAGGACGATGCCTTTGTCATCTTCATCCACGAGGATTTTCTGAACGGTCATATTTTGCATACCGAGATCAATAAATACGCCTTTTTTGATTACGAGGCCAACGAGGCCCTGCACCTTTCGCCACAGGAAGAACAAACCATGTGGGACCTGTATTATAAAATAGATGCCGAATACCGCAACAATACCGATGAGTACAGCCGCGACATTATGCTTACACACATTGATTCGATGCTCAAATATTCGCAACGGTTTTACAAGCGCCAGTTTATAAACCGGCGCGAGCTTTCGGGCAAAACGGTATCGAAATTTAATGATGCTTTGGCCGCCTATTTTAAAAACGGCTTATTGGTTACCCAGGGCCTGCCTTCGGTAAGCACGCTGGCATCGCGCCTCAATCTATCTCCCCGTTACCTGAGCGATCTGTTGAAGCAGGAAACCGGCAAAACCGCCATCGAACTGATCCATATTTACCTGGTAAACGAAGCCAAGAACCGCCTCATGGGCGATGACCAAAGCGTATCTGAAATAGCTTACCAGCTTGGGTTTGAAAACCTGCCCTATTTTTCGAGGCTTTTTAAAAAGGAAACAGGTATTAGCCCCAACCAGTATAAAAAGCAGCTGGTTAACTGAGATTGAAATTTTCATTCTGCGGAGCAGACGAACATGCGAATACTTACCCGTGAAATGCTTTTCCGCAAAACGAGATCCTTCGGCAGAATGGTGTTATTTATTGATAACTTGGTGGTATGCACAAGCACTTACTAAATATAATATCTCAAAAGGGACCGCTAACAGCAGCTGATAATGATTTATGCAAAGCATGTTTTGAGCCGGTGTTGTTGCCTAAAAACAGAATTGTTGAACAAGCCGGATACATACCCCAATACTTGTATTTTGTTGTAAAAGGCTTTATGCGTATTTTTCATTACAATGAAAATGGCGACGAAGTAACAACTCATATTAATTGTCCGCCGGGCTTTTTAACTTCTTACTTTCATTTTATTAATCAAACTAAAGCTGATGAAAGTGTAGAATGTATTACGGAATGTGAACTGCTTAGGATCACAAAACCCAATTTAGACAGACTAACCAGTAAAAGCGTCGCGTTTAAAGATTTCAGTATTGAAGTATTTCAGCAGTCTATAGCTTACAACGAGAACCGTTCAAAAGAACTTGCCACATTAACAGCAGAGCAGCGATATAAAAAACTTATCGAAAATTATCCGGCTATCATCCACCACGTACCGGTGCAATACATAGCTTCGTTTTTGGGCATGAAACCCGAAAGTTTGAGCCGTATCCGCAAACGGATGCTTTCCTAACATTTGTCAAGTGGATTAGCTTTTATAGTTGGCAGATTTGACCCATTAATTATTAAAAAATAAGCAAATGGAAAATCAGCAACTATCATTGGTTAACGGTGCAAATGGGCATCTCGGCAACAATTTAGTACGACTCCTTATCAGTAAAGGCATCCCGGTACGTGCATCGGTAAGGAACATTAATAATAAAAACCCTTTTGAAGGTTTGGATTGTGAGGTGGTTCAATCAGACATTACTGATAAGCAATCGTTGGTAAGGGCACTGCAAGGTGTAGATACTTTTTATGCAGTAGGCGCCGCGTTTAAGCTTTGGGCCAGAGATCCCCAAAAAGAAATTTATGATGTAAATATCCGGGGCACCAGGAACATGATAGAAGCAGCCGCAGAGGCTGGGGTTAAAAGAATTGTGTACGTGAGTTCAATAGCCGCGTTAAATTATACCACCATCCCGGCAAAGGAAAGTTACGGTTATAACCCAGATCGCAGGGATGTGTACTATAACTCAAAAAACGACGGCGAACAACTGGCTTTTAAACTTGCTAAGGAACTTAATATAGAGTTGGTAGCTGTATTGCCATCCGCTATGATAGGAGGTGAAGCTTTTGCGCCATTAAATGTATCGTACAATATTCTCAGGTTAATTCTGCAAAAAGAAATCCCGGTAGAAACTAACATAGCGCTTAACTGGGTAGATGTAAAAGATGTTGCCGAAGGTTGTTATTTAGCGGCAACTAAAGGAATCAACGGAGAAAGATATATTCTGGCAAATGAAAAATGTACATCTATTAAAGATACTACTAAAATGGCACAACAGCTTTTCCCCGGATTGAAAATCAAATTACCGGTAGCAGTGCCAAAACTTATTTTATTTGTTATTGCCTGGTTAATGGAATTAGGAAGTAAAATGAATGGGAAAGCACCATTATTGAGCACTAAAGACATTGCTATGTTTTCAGGATTGCAACAGGACTTCAGTTTAACAAAATCGAGAAAAGAATTAGGCTTTAACCCCACAAATACCAACATGGTTGTAAAAGAATCAATGCAATATTTGATCAGGCATCAATTGGTGCAATTAAAGACCTCTTAAACCCGCGGGATTGTGCAAATCAATCATAAAAAAGAGTTTGGCTTTTGTAATGTGCGGCCACATTTTAACCCATCCATGGGAACAGCATGGGAAAGATCATTTGAAAAGCCTTCAGATAAAACCCGGAGGCTTTTGTTTATTTTTTTTACATTTAAAATTAATTGCAATACTGGTAAACTTATAGTGGAAAGCATTAACGGCATTATAGACATTGAAAAAATAATTAGCGGAATGGTGCGAATTCCCTTAGGGGAAATTACCTTAAGAGATGATCGTATAAAACATAGCTGGAAAGTAGAAATACAACCATTTTTATTAGCTAAATACCCTGTAACACAGGCTCTTTATTATGACATTACAAAAGAAAACCCCAGTATATTTAATGGGGATGAGAACCCTGTTGAAAACGTTTCATGGAAAGATGCCGTATTGTTTTGTAATAAGCTTTCTATCAAAACAGGTCTTGAACCTTTTTATATTTTAGAGCCATCGGGCAATATCGTATATAATTTAAATTGTGAAGGCTATAGACTTCCTTCTGAAGCGGAATGGGAATATGCCTGTAAGGCCGGGACGGATGGAATAAGGTACGGCGGGATTGATGACATTGCCTGGTACAAAAAAAATTCGGAACAAACAACGCATAAGGTTGGAATGAAAACACCAAATCCCTGGGGATTATATGACATGCTGGGTAATGTTTGGGAGTGGTGTTCTGACGTGTATGATGAAACAGTTTACGGCTCTTATCGCATTTTTCGCGGGGGTGGCTGGTGCGATGACGAAAGGGGCTGTATGTCAACAAATCGCAGGCGAAGTCATCCAACAAGTTTTAAAATCGACGATTTGGGTTTCCGTATTGCACGACCCATCGGTGAGTAACCTGCCACGCAATCCAATCAGCCATAAAAGAGTTCCCGTTTTGTTTTTAGGTGAAAGGGTAAAGCTATAAGACCATAATCTTCGCCTACGTTCACAGCTGTTAAGTAAGCTGGCCGGGACTCCTTAGTCCCTGCCGTTAATTAGAGAAATTTAGATGGTTACCGGGTAACTTTTTAATTTATTACGATCTATTGCGAAGCTGATTTTATCGATGTATGAAAACAGAAGAATGATAAGGGCAGGCATAGCGGGTAAAATTAGGCGGGGGTATTCGGAATATCCACCGATAATAGCTACTGCCACCTGTGCAAAAATTAGTAGCCACAATAACAGGCTAAACCAGGGTATTTGTTTTTTTTTGAACCATCCGGTAATAATCATCACTAAAGTAACCACTATAAAAATATAGAGGATATTAAACGTCACGCAAAATAACATGTACTCGATATTATTCATCCGAAAGGCCAGAAAACAGAGCTTATGATCGGCGTAATTGGTGAATATATTGAGTGTTTGTAAATCGATTAGTTTGCCACCGATAGCCAAAGCAAAAGCAACCGGCTGATTTTTAATACACGCCACAATGAATTGATGGATCCGGTCAGGTTCAAATTTCAGCATCACATTCTCGCCCTTACTGGGCTTCCCGGTGGTTTTTTGCTGCAGATCAAGATTAGCTTTTATGGCTGCGGTAATTTCGGGGTCATTACCATATTGATAAATATTGGCGATGACGATGACCGCCATTTCGTTATTATTACTTACGACGGAAATGCCGTTAAAATTGTGATTCTTTTTGTTTAGATGAGAATAACCCATTATTAACAATATAACAACTACCGAGGCAGTTAGCCCGGAAAGGCACATTTTCCAGTCTTTGCGGAAGAAAAGCAACCTCGAAATCCAAAACACAACAATCAACGGCAATAAATAAACAAATGATGGCCGCAACATGATGCAAACAAAAGCAAACAAGGTGAGCGCCCATGCCTTGCCACTGCCCGGCCGTTGCAGGTATTTAACCCCCACATAGATAACCAGCAGGCTACAGCTGATGGAGAGCGATTCGGTGAGCACCATCTTATCAAAATTGATGACGGGTAGCAGTACACCATATAATATTGTTGCAGAAAATACTACGCTGCTTTGCTTGAAACAAATCTTCACCACATTATAAAACAAAATGATCGCGAGAAATGAAATAATGATTTGTGCAACAACCACATGATCCATCAAATTTTGCTCACCAAATAGCTTCACCAATTTGATAAAGTACGGATACACCGGCGTACGCAGACGATCGGTTTCGCCTTTTAAAATATTGGCGGGGTAGTTAATATAAGTTGCTGTATCAACCGCACGGGTGGTTAATAAAACCGAATAATAAATTGCCCGCACAACCCCACTGACAAGTAAAATCCAAAACAATGGGGCATTAATAATTTTTACCAGGGTATTATTCCACTTTCCCTTTTGGGCAAAAGCGTTCAGCTTTAAATGCAGATCGGTTTTTAGGCTCATTCGTTTATTAATGGGTGACATTAGTTGTATTCGTAACCGCAGGGCAAAAGGTTGCTTTGAAGTTGAGGAAGACACCAATAATAACCATAATTAATTATTAGCCTTTTTGCATCAGTGGGAAACTATAGAGGGGTGATTCGGCCTTTTATCAAATACTCTTTTATTCTTATATCAAAATAAATCGCCGTATTTTAGATAACCCAATTTTTACCTGCCTCCCGGTAGCATTCCCTGGCAGGCAAACCAATTTATTAAAACCGACAATTAATAAGATAAAAAAATGGAACAGCAAACTAACCAGCCATCGCCTGAAAACATTATGAAAATTGGCACAGGCTTTTGGGCCTCAAAAATTCTTTTGACTGCAGTGAGTTTTCAATTATTCACCACACTTGCCGAAAAGAAAACGATGAAGGCCAAAGATGTAAAAGACATGTTGGGGCTTAAATGTACAGACAGGAATGTTTATGATTTTTTAGATGCTTTAACCGTGTTTGGCTTTTTAAGGCGTGAAGGTATTTTGGATACCGCTATTTATTCAAATACTTTGGACACAGATACATTTTTAGATAAAAACAAGCCATCATATATTGGAGGTATCCTTGAAATGATGAACAATCGTTTATATGCATTTTGGGGTAACCTGGGCGAGGGGCTGCTTACCGGGCTTCCGCAAAACGAAGCAAAAAGAAGCGAAGATTTTTTCGGTTTGATATACAAGGACCCTGAAAAATTAAAAGAATTTACCAATGCAATGACCGGTATTCAAATGGGTAATTTTATTGCCTTTGCTCAAAAATATGATTTTACAAAATATAAAACGCTGATTGATGTAGGCGGTTCGGCCGGGTTGCTTTCACTTATGGTTGCAAAACATAACCCCCATATGCATTGTACAAGTTTTGACCTGCCACCGATTGAGCCTATTGCAAACGCCACCATTCAGCAGTTCGGTTTATCAGATCGTGTAAAAACCGCAAGCGGCGACTTCTTCACTATGCCTATACCCCATGCAGACATTGTTGTAATGGGAAACATCCTGCATGATTGGGACGAAGAAAATAAAATATCATTAATGAGAAAAGCTTATAACGCGCTCCCGGTGGGCGGGGCATTTGTAGCTATTGAAGGCATAATAGATGATGAAAGAAAGCAAAATGCTTTTGGCATGATGATGAGTTTGAATATGCTTATTGAAACAGGGACAGGATTTGATTACACATTTGCCGACTTTAACAGGTGGGCAAATATTGTCGGGTTTAAATCAACCTCAATCGTTCCGTTAGCAGGTCCATCAAGCGCGGCAATAGCATACAAATAAAACCGCGTTAACATTGCCCCACCTGGCACAATTCGTGACCTGTGGTCTATGCAGCTACGGCAGGTTAGCACTAACGTTATGAAGTTGGCTGATCAAACCTTTGGTACCGGATAACTGTTATTGAAGCAATAATATTTATTTATACCATGCCATCAAATTTGCTTATTAACTGCCAACGGTTACTTAAAGAACAACATCTTACTATTGCCTTTGCAGAAAGCGCGACTGCCGGTCGCCTTTCTGCTGAATTTTCTTTGATCCCGGAATGCGGTGATATATTAAAGGGCGGTATTGTTTGTTACGACGCCTGTATCAAGCAGGATGTTTTAGGAGTGCCTGCAGAACTGGTAGAGAAATACACACCGGAATCGGCAGAAATAACCAAAGAACTTGCCGTACGGCTGGGAAATTTGATGAAGGCGGATATACAGGTAGCCGTTACCGGGCTAACCATGCCCGGCGGCAGCGAAACACTTGAAAAACCCGTAGGCACAATGTTTATTCACGTTTGGATTAAAGGTAAACACTTGGCCACCAGGGACGTTTATAAAGGATCGCCGGAAGAAATTGTATTGCAAACAATAGACAAGGTAGCGCAATTACTCATTAATGAACTATCCTGATCATATTAAAAACTGTAGCCATGCCATCTTCAGTTATTTCGGTTATAACCTATGATGCTGCTTCGTTGACATTAAAAATAACGTATGTATCTGGGGCAATTTATGAATATCGCCACGTTCCGGAAACCATTTATAGGGAAATGAAAGCGTCTGGTGCTAAAGGAATTTATTTAAATCACCATATAAAGGGCAAATACCCGTTTGAAAAAGTCGGTTAAACTATGAGCCGTTTAATATGCTGATCCCTTCCATAACTCATTTTGCAACCCTTTGCCGCAGAATCGACTCCAACACATTTATTCCATCTACTTGCTCTAAATTATTACGGGGTTAGGCCTGTCTTATCAGATGAAAAATATCTTTTTAATTAAGTTAATTTCCAATAATAACATTACATGCTTTAAAAAAGAAAACAGAATAGCTACTCCATTGTATAATTTTTAGCATGAAAACAAAAGCATATACATCCAATTCAAGAGATGGGCTTCGGGAAAGTCCCTGGCAGGAAGCTTTGCCCCCATTAGCAGCGGCGCACTCCGAATTTGATCCTCCTGCTATTTATGATTGCCTGGTAGCCGGAGGCGGCATTACCGGATTATCGGCGGCATTATTGTTGCAAAATGCGGGTAAAAAGGTATTGCTGGCAGAGGCCCGCAATATTGGTTTTGGAACCACCGGCGGCACCAGCGCACATATCAATACCTTTGCCGACACTACATACAAGGAAGCAGAAGTCGCGTTTGGAGCAGAGGGCGCCATTTTATTTGCAGAGGCTATAAATGAAGGTTTCGGGATTATTAAGCAAAATATAAAAACGTACCGTATTGACTGTGATTATGAAAGCCGGGCTGGTTATTTATATGCAGAAGATGAAGACCAGGCCAAACAACTGGACGATGTATATGCAGGCGCCGTTAATGCAGGTGTGCCTGTACAATACACGGATAATGTACCCACCCCCATCCCATTTCAAAAAGCATTATTATTTGATGGCCAGGCGCAGTTTCATCCACTAAAATATTTACGGGGCCTGGAAAAGTCTTTCCTGGAAGCGGGAGGAACCATTTTGGAAAACACCAGGATCAATCAACTGAGCAGCGATAATAGCATCCATATAGCCGCGGCTGGTTTATTGCGTATTAAAGCTAAAAAAGTTATTTATTCAACCCATATCCCGCCAGGCATTACCTCATTTAATTTTCGATGTGCACCTTACCGCAGTTACGTATTGGCTGTTAAGCTGAAAAGCGGTACCTATCCCAATGCGCTCATTTATGATATGGAAGAGCCTTACCATTACTTCAGAACACATACCATTGATGGCGAACCGCTACTGATTGCCGGTGGCAATGATCATAAAACCGGGCACGATGATCCTGAAAAAGCTTTTGCCGACCTGGAAAAATATATTAGTAAGCATTATAATGTTTCTTCTGTAAAATATAGCTGGTCGTCCCAGTATTATGTTCCGGTTGATGGTTTTCCGTATATCGGCCAGATGCCCGAAGCTGCTGACGGTGTTTATTGTGCAACCGGCTACAACGGTAACGGCATGATGCTGGGTTCGGTAGCTGCTAAGATACTAAGCGACCTGGTATCAGGAAAAGAAAATAAGTATACGGCCGTTTTTAGCCCGGCGCGGATTAAACCAATTGTCGGTTTTACTGAATTTGTAAAAGAAAACGCAGATGTAGCTTATCATTTGGTAGCAGATAGATTTAATATACCTGAAACCGACTCTTTAAAGCGCCTGCACCCTGATAGCGGTAAAGTGATTGAAGTGGATGGTAAAAAAATAGCGGTTTATCGCGATACCGCCGGAACCGTTCATGCCCTTAACCCTGTATGTACCCATGCCGGGTGTATAGTAAACTGGAACCCGGAAGAAAAAAGCTGGGACTGCCCCTGCCACGGGGCCCGGTATGATATAGACGGCGAAGTACTGAACGGCCCTGCTGTTAAAAGCTTACAAAAAATTTAAAAGGATGAATAAGTTGGAGAAAATAGCGATTTCGGGCGTAGCCGGTACCAGCTTTATGACGCTGTTTAGCTACCTGGTTTCGCTTATTGAAAAGGAAAATTATAGTGAGCCCGAGCATCTGGGCACACTAATACACCGCCTGCTACCAGGCACTAAAAAACTGAACCAGGCGCAGGGATGGGCTGCACATTATGCGGTTGGGTTAATATTTGCAGCGACTTTTACCGAACTATGGGAGCGAAAAAAGATAAAGCCCTCATTAAAGAATGCTTTAATACTTGGCAGTATTAGTGGCGCTTTAGCCGTTGGGGTATGGAAACTCACTTTTAAATTACATCCCGCTCCGCCGTGGATCAGGTATACTAAATATTATAGCCAGTTGGTGCCCGCTCATGTTGTTTTTGCGTTGTTTGCAACAATAAGCTATCGTTTAATTAAACAAATAGAAAGCAAGGGTAACAGCACACACAATTAATGAGTGCTTATACCTACCGTTTTTAAACATCCCGGATAAGCGGCCATCCTCATGGCGTCTTTTTCTGCCCATCCCGCCTTTGTTTTCTTATTTAAAACCATCCTTTGTTGTATAGCAATTTATACAGGGTTTTCTATCAAATGGTACAACAGCTTGCTTAACCCGCTATGCGATACAATGACGCCATTGGTTGACTTTTAATTTACCTATTATATAATTTCGTTTCGTTCAAATTTAATTCAAGCAAAAATTGGCATGGTTTTTACAATCATTTAAGTACATCAAACCATAAAAGCTATGAGATCATTATTGTATATCATCGCAGTTATCCTGATTATAGGATGGGCGATCAGTGTGTTTGCTTATTCAGCAACCGGTTTAATTCATGCCTTGCTTGTTATCGCAATAATTGCACTTTTACTTGGCATCATTCAAAGATCATCTTCAACAATTTAAGCTGAACATATGTCATTTAAAAAGTATTAACGCGGGTTAACAGCCCGCGTTTTATTAAATAAGCAGAATACAATGGAAGCAACCTCATCTGAGCCAAAGAAGAATATATTTGAACAATTTGCCAATGCCGTTACCGCTTGGACCGGCAGTTCTTCGGCATTTATTTTAGCCGCGCTTACAATCGTAGTTTGGGGAGCAACAGGCCCGGTTTTTCATTATTCAGAAACCTGGCAGCTGGTGATCAACACAGGTACTACTATCATTACGTTTTTAATGGTCTTCCTGATCCAGAAATCGCAAAACAAGGAATCTAAAGCGATCCAGTTAAAACTAAACGAATTGATAGCTGCTAACCGGTTTACCAGTAACCGGATGGTAGACGTGGAAGACCTTACCGAAAATGAACTGGATGAGCTGCGCGCCTTTTATGCCAGAGTATCTAAGCTTGCAGAAAAAGACCGCGATATTCACCAATCTCATTCCATTGATAAAGCAGAACGCCTTGAAAAAAAGAAAAGGGAAATAAGGAAGGTAACCAGGAACAATAATGAAAAAAATACCCGTGAATCTTCTCCTGGCCATAAAATGGATGACTTATAATTATTAAAAACCATATTGTACCGCATAAAATAATTTACCGTCTCCTCGGGTTTTCTCACCGGCGAGTTTGCCGCTGTTTTAAGCCCAAAGTGTTCGCAAAACCGGGTTTTGCAAAGTGATTGTGATACCGAAAAAACATATTGCAGCGCACAGCCTGCCACCACCAAAAACGTTAAAGCCTAAACCTACGCTGATTTACACCGGCCACCGGTGCTCTTTACCCTTTTTACTGCCTTAAATAAAGGGTAAATAAACCCTTCTAAATACCCCATAAACAACCATACCTGCCCATGGCCTTCCCGCTACCTTTACTTCATCAGGGATCACCAATATCCCGAATTGAAAAAAAATATTTTAAACACTTAACACATCAAAAAATGACAAACGAGAAGAACGGCAATCTGGATGACATTCATCAGTATGCTATTGCAACAGGAAAGAATTTTTCTGTTGAAAAAGGTGCGGGAGCTTTCAGAGGGGTACAAACGGTAGTAAACCTGGGACTATTAGCTTCACCGCTTGAGTTTAGTTCCATTAAACCATCAGAGCCAACAAGCCCCGAAACGCGGTATAAAGTTGCCGCCTGTACCAGCGTATACAAGCGCGACGAACTGCAGCGTGCCTCTACAGAAATTACCGGTTCGTACGGTGCGGCATCTGGTTCGGTAGCTGCCAGTTATGTTAAAAATATCAGCATATCAGAAACGTCGTCGAGCTATGTGGCGTTTTTCCGCAAGTCATACGGGCATGTGCACCTTAACAGCGATGCCAAATTAACCGCCGATGCCATCACCTTATTAAAAAAAGACGCGAGACAATTTATAGCAAAATATGGTACCGTGTACATATCTGCCTACCAGCTAACTACCGAGCTTTACGGCGAGGTAAAAATTGATGCCTCCAGCATGGCCGATAAGGTTAAAATGGACGTGGCAGTTAGCGCATCATACAACTCACTTTTAGATGCCAAAGGCAATTTTGAGAGCGACCTGCAAAAGTCACAGGCCAAATACAACATGTCTGTTATGGTGAATACTATGGGTACCGATATACCAGGTGGCTCATCAATAAAGGAAATGGCCGAGGCTGTTGCCAAAATCAGGGAACAGAATACGCCAAACCTGGCAATCCTTACCGAGGTTACACTTACCAGTTGGATGCACCTGGCCGACTTTGCAAAAAACGTTAACGACGATGATGTAAAACTGTTTGATTGCCGTATTACGCCTGCACAGTTGGATTTGCATAGTGCAAATTATGAACGCGTAGAATGGATGGCCAATTTCACAAAGGAAAGCATAGAGAACCTGGACAATAAACTGGTTAGGCAATGGCATGTTGACGACAAACCACAAAGGACCGAGAAGCTTAAAGAAGCAAGAGGTTTTGCAAACGATTGGGTAAACAAGCTTTCAAAAATCACCGAAGAAGAGGTTGCAAAACCAGATTTTATTAAAGACCTTACTAACGCGATCATCCAGGTTCAGGAAGAAAAAATTGTACCAGCTTTAAAATTGCACCCTTTCAAGTTTAACATAGTGGCATCGATTGCTTCCAGTTACGACGGATATAGGCCGCTAATGTTTTACCGCTTCTATGTAAAGGTTGACCCGAACGATAAAATCGCAGTGGTTGAAACTGTTATTGACGTAGATAATGATCATGATAATTGCAGGCATTTTCATGGTCACCTGCATGCTAAATATACAGATGGCGGCCATGGTAAAGACGGCACCGTAATAAAACCAACTCTTAGCTTCAGTAACTGGTGGGACCGTACCTGCGGCGGCACAGGCTGGTCAAACACGGTTACCTTTAACAATGGCACAAAAGAAAAGTGCGAACTGAACTACAATGATACCGTAAGAACCAATATTGAATTCGAGTTTACACTCGGGACATTAAAGACACTGCCTTCTGGTAATGAAGATAATGTAACCGAATTAGCGTACACATACTAAAATAACACCTAAGCCATATCTGCTTGTAGATTTTATGAGAAAAGCCTGTAGATTAACTTCTGCAGGCTTTAATATTTTGTTTAAGCATCCCCCACTTAGCGCAAAGTCATATGAGGCTGCCTGCGGGTTGATGACCTGCGATTTATTTTAGATTTTTGTAAAACCGGGACCAAAAAAATTCCGCGCCAATCATACTTAATCAAAGCACCAAATTGACTAAAAAGGAACCATGTATTATTAAGACTGATAGCACGGCAACAACGGTGATGTATGAAATACAATCATATATAGAGAAAATAGAAAAAGATACCCTGCTACGCCAGAAGAAAAACTTTGATAAGCGGATGGAGGTTATAGATTTCATCGATTTCCGGGTCATTGATCAGATTGAAGAACTCCTGCAGAAAACAGGCGAACCAGACAAACTGCTTTTGCTGAAATACCGGGTTGAAAAAGTAAAGGTCGAACTGGAAGAAATTGATATTAACCTATTTCAAAAACTGCAGGCAAAGATCCAGACGGGGAGATATACAGGAAAAGAATTCAAAAAACTGGTTAATGAATACACCGGTTTTAATTTAGACCATAACGAACACCAGGAAGAACCAGGTTATGATAACCTTGATATTTTTATCAACGGATTGTTTCCCCTTCAGACTATGCCGGAGCCGACTAAAGATTTAGCGCCGGAAATGGTATACTACCAAAAAACGCCTGCCAGGATCGTTTTCGAACTCGCAGAGAAATCCCATTTCACGAAAGATGATGTTTTTTTTGATTTGGGCTCGGGCCTGGGCCAGGTAGCCATCCTGATTAATCTCCTCACCGGGGTTACAGTCAAGGGTATAGAGTTTGAGCCGGCCTTTTGCGATTATGCGGCCGATTGCGCGGCAGCGCTCAATTTATCCAACGTGACCTTTATAAACGTCGATGCACGAAAAGCAGACTATTCTGAAGGGACCATATTTTTTATGTTTACGCCCTTCATGGGTGAAATGCTGCAGGAGGTTTTAGAGATCTTGAGGAAAGAATCGTTGCAGAGAAAAATTAAGATTATTTCCTACGGACCTTGCACCGCCCAGGTAGCTCTACAAAGCTGGCTTGATTTTGCTACCCCGAAAGACAATAATAGTTATAAGCTGGCTGTTTTTACCAGTTTATAAAATGAATGTGCCAGGCCCTGTTCCTATAAAGAAAACAGGACCTGACACATCATTTGCAGGTTATTCTTTTTTAAGCCAACAGGTTAGCTTCAGCGCCAAATGCCTGGTCTATTACTATTTTCCAGGTGCCATCGGCCTGTTGTTTCATTACTTCGATGCCCTTGGCAGCTATTTTTACTTCACTCCCATCGGTAATGCTCCATTCAGATCGTCCCAGGGCAATATCGCCTGTTTGAAGGCAATAAACTGTTTTAATTTCCATTTTCCCTTTAATGGATAAAATGGCTTTTATCGATGCTTCAAATTGATCTTTGCCGGATACCGGCTTGTTTGGTTCAGGTACAATAATACCGGTAACATCATACATGCTCATTACTGTGGATACATCGCCTGTGTTAAACGCGGCGGCAAGTGTGGCATGAGCATCCTGTGCTCTTGTTGGTAAGTTCATCTTTTTTTGTTTTTATTGGTGAATAGAAAATTATGACAGAATGGATGAGAAGTTTTTATCGCTAATGACAGCCTTTGCCAGTTTCCCGGCGGTATCATAAACTTTGTTAAATAGAAATGGCCCCATGCTAATCCTTTTTACACCCAGGTCCCCCAGTTCTTCGAAAGCTGGCAAATCGGGCATACACATAACATTAATGGGAAGCTTAGTGGCATTCACCACTGTTTTAATATCATCACTGTTGGTGATACAGGGTACAAAAATCCCGCTGGCGCCCGTGTTTTCGTAGCTCTTGATCCGGGTGAGCGTTTCTGAAAGTGCAGTTGGCAAGCCTAAAAGAAATCCATCTGTCCTGATGTTTAAAAACAATTTCAAATTATTCCTGCTGATGTGATCAGCTATGGCCGCAAGTATTTTTTGAAATTCATCAACAGGCAATAAATTACGGGTTGCACCCGCAATCGTATCTTCCAGGTTTATGCCAGCCACACCGGCGTCATGCAGTTTATTTATATTGGTGATAATACCTGCTATCGTGCGGCTATAACCGCCTTCCAGGTCTACCGAAAAAGGGATATTAACTACCTCAACCACTCGTTTGGCTAATTGCAGCAAGATTTCGAAGGGCAGGTTTTCTCCGTCTTCATAACCCCATGAGTTTGCCAATGCCTGGCTGGAAACGCCAATTGCGTTATAACCATTGGCTTCAAATAGTTTTGCACTATTTACATCCCATATATTGCCTAACAGGAAAGGCGTTGGGTTTTGGTGCAGCTGCGAAAATGTTTCGAAAGTGTTCATACAATAAATGTTTAATATTTAATTATACCAAAGGTATGGCAGTGGTAAATCTTAAAATTGTATAAACCGGAACCGTTTGGAATTTTATTGAAGTAACAGTTGGTTAACAGGAGTTATGTTTTCCATGTACGCAGAGGGCGTAAGGCCGGTAAAAGATTTAAAATCCCTTATAAAGTGCGATTGGTCAAAATAACCGCAGTTATAGGCAATGGCAGTAAAAGGCTGTTCGTTTTTGGCAATAAGCTTAAGGCTGAACTGGAACCTGTTTATTTTATTGAACGAAGTTGGCGAGAGGCCAGTATTCTGGTAAATTAATTTATGCAGGTAACGTGGGGTAATACCATGTTTCGACGCAATATTACCAAGGTTATTTTCGGCTGGGTTCTTTTTGATGCTTGATAAAATATGGGCTACTTTATCAATCTTAAATGATCTTTTTTCGCTGCTTATTAATCTTTTCAATAAAAAAATCTCTATCAGCTCTATTCTTTTACCCTGGTCTTTTGTTTCTAAAAGCTGCGCGTGTAAGGTTTTTGCCGGGCTGCCTATGATATCAGTAAGATCAGAGATCTGGTCGTTAAATACCCCTATTTCGTCATTAAAAAAATAGGCTGCCGAATGCGTAAAAAATTTAATGCCCAACATGGTATGCCTGCCCTTTGACCGGATAGCAAGGGGTTTTGTGATCTGTCCCCATAATTCTATGGGAGGGGTTTTGAGGAATTTATTTTCAACTGACGATTCCCATGTGCCTTCACCCAGGTTAAAGATCACTTCCATATCGCCGCTTGGAAATACGGTATCCTCAAATTCAATGTCCGAATCTGATTCAAAGATATAATAGTGCCTGATGTAAGGCTTTAAAATATCCGATGGAAAAAAATGCTTAAATTCCATATCGTGAATTTATGATTTTTATATTTCTTTTACACCAACAACAATAGCAGGTATTTCTATTTATTCCGGTCGCTGCTGAAAGAATCCCTGAACATTTTCCAGCCTTTTGCAGTTTTCTTCCACAATACCAGGAATTTACCTTCATCAAACAGTTTATTATTAACATCAAACGACTGCCAAAACCCCACTTCGGTTACATATTCTTCACCATCGCCAAATACATCAATGGTAATAAACTTACCATTCCTGAGACCGATTTGCTCATAAGCTATTTTAAAAAATTTGAGCGGCGCTTCTGCACCGCACATTGCCGGTGCATTTGGTGGCATAATCCAGCAATCTTTTGCATAGCGATCAATAAATATGGATGAATCGCCTTTTGCAAAAGCCTGGAAATAGATGCTGTTACTTTCGGCTATCGCTTTCTTAGCCTCTTCAAGATTGGCGTTTCTCTTTGCTTGCTGCGCATCGCAATGGCCAAACAAAAATAACAGGATAAGTAATTGCATCACCGTGGGAATATTGTTTCTATTGATCATAACATTAATTTTATTTGAATTTATTTATCAAAATTACCGCTGCTATCGGCCTTAAAATTGTACAAATCGGAACAAGCATTTAAGTTTATGGCTGGTACTTTCACCGTACCATTTTTCCATATCCGTCTCCCGTCAAAACATAATAGGGCGTCCCCTGTTTACCCTTTAAAATTTCAGTCCCATGACCGATCAACCTACATCAACCTGGCCCGTTTTAGCTTACCACGATCTAAAGGAAACAATCGCCACAGCACATATGTATACCCAGATAGTTGGCAAAATAAGGCTGCAGAAAATGCCCTGGATCAATCATTCATGGCAGGTAACGCTGTATGTAAGCCCCACCGGGCTAACTACCGGCAGTATGCCCTACGATGGCGGCGTTTTCCAGATAGACCTGGATTTTATCAACCACCAGGTACAGATCACCACCAGTGAAGGGATCAGGCTTTATTTTGCACTTGGTGGCCAAACAGTGGCCGGTTTTTATAGTGAACTGATGGATAGTATTCGAAAAGCAGGTGTAGAGGTAGCTATTTACGCGGTACCAAACGAGGTAGACCCCGCTATACCATTTGCAGAAAATCATGCGCCTTGCGGTTACAACGCCGCGGTAATGCATAATTTTTGGCAGGCTTTGGTCAGGATCCATAATGTATTTACCGATTTCAGGGCCGGGTTCCAGGGCAAAAACAGCCCGGTACACTTTTTTTGGGGCGCATTTGACCTGGCTGTTACGCGTTTTTCTGGCAGGCCGGCGCCATTGCACCAGGGAGCTATGCCCAATATACCAAAAGAGGTGATGCAGGAAGCTTACTCGCAGGAGGTAAGCTCATGCGGTTTCTGGCCGGGCTCAGAGGAGTTTCCGCACCCTTCCTTTTATTCGTACTGTTACCCTGCGCCGGATGATTTTGGCACTCAGCAGGTGGCGCCGCCCGAAGCGTTTTACAGCAGCGAAATGGGTGAGTTTTTTTTAACCTATGAAGCTGTACAACGATCTGCCAAACCAGAAGAAACATTGCTGAAATTTATGCAATCTACTTATGATGCAGCCGCCAAAACCGGCAACTGGGACAAAAACCTTCAATGTGACCTATCCGCGCTGAAAAATAGCCGGGATTGATAAGGGATGAAAGAAACTTTTGCAATTGCGAGGCATAATTCGCGAAAATCTGAAGATGCTGTGTTTCTCTAATCGTGCAAAAACTTACGAAGGTTTGAAACTTCGTAAGTTTGGTGCTAAGGTTAAAACCCTTTACTTAAAATCCAGATCTCCTATATATACCGCCCCTTTCGAATCCTTTTTCATTTGTAATACAATAAGTTCCTTTTTTTCCTGTGGGGTTCCGTAATGGGTAAATAGCTCGGCCATAATGGTTGTTGGTCCCGCAATGGTTGCCTGCCTGTCGCCATAATAGTTAATCTCAATTTTGTAGGTGCCTTTTATAGCCTTTTTTAATAAAAACTGCTCGGGGCCAAATCCCTGGGTCATGTCATCCGAAATGCGTCCGCCAATTTCGGTGCGGTTGTGGCCGTAGTAACATTTCTCGTTATTCGGATCGGTTACCCAAAGGTCAATATCGGTATTATTCATATTCCAGTCCATTACAATGCGGATATCTGCCGGTAAGGACTTTATAACTGTTTTAGAAATTGCAGAAAGATTAAGGCGCTCTTTATTTAAGGCGATGATCCTGTTTATTTCGGGTAAAAATATCTCCTGTATGCCATTATAAAGACCATCGGCTTCGGCTGTATAACTCTTTTTCATGGCGGCATAAAGTACATCTAAAGCCTTCTGGTGTTCGCCGGCATCCTCCAAAGCCAGGCCATAGTCGCGGTAACTTTGCGGATCTAAGGGGCGTAATTCGGTAACTTTTTTAAAGGCAAATACCTCACCCTCGAAATCTCCGGTTTGTTTTAATTTATAGCCCAGCATTTTATATAGCTCATAGCTGCCCAGGTCTAACTCGGCCAAATTACTTAATATGCGCTGGCCCAGTTCTTTGTTCCCGGTTTTTATAAAATAGTCGGCCACATCAAAATAGTAAACAGGGTTGCCGCTAAAGGCCTGCCTCAACTCCAGGTACTTTTGATATTGTCCGCCCTTGGCTGTTTTTTGGATAGTTTTTAAATAATCGGCATTTGCTGGATTGTAGGTAATATTGATTCCCTCTTTTTGTTTTAATTGGCTAACAACAGAGTCGGCGTTGGCTGCCCGGCCATTTTTAGTGGTTACTACAATTACTCCATTTGCGGCTCTAACACCATAAATGACTGTTGTATTGGCATTCTTTATCACATTTATTGATGCAATATCATTAGGGTTAATATTGGGTGGATTGCTGGTTGCCACTCCATCAACAACGTACAATGGCTGCGTGTTACCCACACTGGAGTTACCACGAATAAATACTTTGTCGGCTGAACCCGGAGTACCTGGATTTACCGATAAACCTGCTACCCGCCCTTGTAAATAGGCCGGTTGTATTGCTTGCACAGCCCCTGTAGCAGATGTTTTTCTTTGTCCTCCGTATCCAATCACAACAACTTCATTAAGCTGGCTGGAGCCTGGTGCAGCCTGGGTTGCTTTATACCTGGCCACCTCGTTTGTTGTTGCCTGCCTCACATCCGCATTTCCTACGGGTTCATCTATAACCACAGCTGCAACTGCAGCAACTGTATTTTGACGAGGTGTTTTCCTGTTCTTGGGCTTGGGTTTAACCTCATGCTTAATATCGGCATTCCACCATTGCGTTAAGTCATTTAGCATATATTGAGCAGTGCTAAGATTTTCCCGTTGGGGTTGCACATTATTGGGTGCCCTTTGCTTCATAATGGCATCATACTGTTCGCGCAATTCGGCAGGCGGTTCAATCCCGTATTGAATATAATCGTACACGGTTTCTAAAACAATGAGGGAAGTGTTGCGTGTTACTATACCAAAACGTTTACCTAATGATTCAATGTCCTGCCGGTTGGTGTCGTAGTTAATATCCAGCTCGCTTATCTTTTTTTGCGCCCATAGTTTGGCCACATCAACATCTTCAACCGCGTTTTTTGCCAGGTCGAGTATGATCACTTTTTCATAGCTCACCTTATCGCCATAACCATATTGTAAAGTGATGGCCTGGTTAGGGTTTCGCGTAATACCTGCAATTGAAAATGTACGGCCAACCGCGACCGGCAAAGAAGGGTAATTTTCTTCGACTGAAGTGCCGGCCTTTATCCCTAAAAAATGCAGCGGCTGAGTAGTTAAACTTTTTAGCGCCTTGTCGTTATCATCCCTCGTCAGGTCAATAAGTTCACCATGCGTTTTCAAGGCTATCAGTTTCAGGTTACTATAATCGGCCGATGCTGATGAATTGATACAATAAACAGGTTTGCTACTCAATTTTATGGTCTTTTCGCCAAAGGTTTGATGTCCGTCGCTCATTAATAAAAACTCGTCTGCCTGGTATTGCGCTAAATTGACGTTTCCCAGGTTGGTAGCCCCGTCATAGGTAATATGTTCCAGGTCGTTTTTAAGTGCCAACCAATTACCATTACTGATACTATATGCTTTAGTGCTTAAAATGGTATTACTAAAGCTTACCAAAGTAATTTCGGCATTATTTATCTTTCTGAAATAAGCATCCAGCAGGGCAAATTCCTTTTTGCTGTCGCGGTTGGCGCCGCTTAAGGATGCATCCCACAATAAGCCGATGCGGTGAGGAGCGGGCTTGTTTATAATTTTAGCCTGCAGGGTAGTGTTGACGAAATAATAATATTTATTGCCCTGTGCCTGTATCATTACCTCATTTGCATTCAATGGTTTTGGTATCGAGAAAGACAGGGAATGATCAGGGGTATAGTTACTTTTTTCGATAGAGGCAGTATAGGTATTTTGATGGTTATCAAACTGCAGGTTATCACCATTGGAGTTATCGGCAACCGGGGCTGTTACGCTTTGAATTACAGCCGCGTTAAGCGAAAACTTATCTACCGTATCTTTTACATTGAGGGGTAACGTAAATTTCAGATTGCCGTTATCTGCCAGCGGGATCTCTTCTTCGTAACCGATAATTACAGTGCGCGTGCTGTGCGGATTAATGGGATAAATACGGGTACGAAAAGTGTTACCCTCTACTTTTTCCAGCAAACCCGGATCAACCCTGCGGCGTTCAATAGCCTCAAAAACTACTGTACCCTTCCCCCTGTCGACCGGAACGGCCTCGCGCATTTTGCCGTTAATATCTAAAGCATACCGGCTGATGCTTACACCATCTTTAAGCGGGAAAGTTAATGTGCCTTCTAAAATACGGGACGTGGTGTTAAAGAAAGTCATTTGCCAGGTGGTACGACTGATATTACCGTAAATGGCAACGTCAATTTTTAGTTGTTGCAGCTTTACGCCGTTATTGCTTTTACCATCTACAGTAAGTTGCGGGCTTTGGGCAAAGGCAGTTGATACCTGTAGTACTATGAATACAGTTACCGATAAAAAAAATAAATTTAGTCTTTTCATGGATTGCTTATTTCCTGTTAGATGCAGGGATTATAAACATTCCATAAAATGATTTAAAATTATCTCTCCTGCCTCCCCGCAGGATCTCTCATCGGGGTCGTGTTTGCAGCATGCCGGGTTAATTTACGGCGGCGCCATAGCTATACAAACTCCGCAATAAAGGTAAATACTCATGAAAAACAGGTAAAAACACGGGGGTTTAAAAACAGGTATTTACACGCTTATCTGCGGTAGTATTTAAAAGCAACTTTGTTATGCAAAAGCTTTTGAAAAGTGGAGATCAGCTACCACTCAAAAAAACGGGCTTACCTGTAAATGCATCGTTACAGGGGCAAATCCCCAAAAGCCTTACGTAGGGGAAAACTAAAGCAATTCAAACATGAGTACGTTCTTAGATTTACAAAATGGTTGGTATAATGGATTCTCACAAGGCTTGGGACAAAGCCCGGATTCCTTCCAAATCATTCAGCCAGCGCCACCTATTGCAAGTGGCTCTGCAGCAAACAGTATATTCTGGGCATATTACAATAATATCCCACCTTTTTCTTTAACACAGCAGTTTGCAGCAAGCGGTGGTAATCAATTCTACAACGATTACAGAGGTTTACTGTCTGCCCTGGTTCCTTCAAGAGAAATAAATGTTAAGGAGGATATCGGTGCAGCCAATTATGCAAAATGGCAAGCCTACGTTTTAAGGCTCCCTACGCTTCCCAGTATGAATCAAATCCCTACTATGTTTAGAAACTGGGCTATGTTTTATGCACCAAGCGTTGCCAATATTGGTTCTTCTGATTATGCCGCTATTTTATTAGATCCTATTGCTACTGCTCAAAACGAACTGGCTTTAATTTATACAGATGCATTAGGACTTCCAATAAATTTCGATTGGCAGCTTAGTTATACCGATATGGTAAACCAGTTAAACAGTAGTCCTCAAAGAGCATTCACATTTAACAGCAACAGCATGAATTCTAATGTAAGCAATTCATGGACAGGCGGCTCCGATTCAGGATTCTTTGGACTTTGGGGAGGCAGCAGCTCTACGTCTTCAATCAGTGAGCAATTTGCCGCAAGCAATGTAACAGTTAGTGCCACATTCGACAATGTATTGGTTTTTGCTAATACACCTGGTGCCTGGTACTACTCATCTGCAATGGGGCTGGCTTATGCTAACCAAACCGGAAACCCATGGAGCCCGGGCTCTTCTATCAATTGGAACAATACTTTTGGCACCAATGGAAACATGCAGCGTTTTGGCGCCAACGTAATTGTTGCTTCTGGTATGTCGGTAACAATAACTTCTGATGCTTCCTATTCTACATTGGATCAGCAGACTATTACATCGAGCGGATCTGCCGGATTCTGGCCATTCTATTGCGGCAGTAGCGGCAGCTCATCAACCAATACAGCAACCTTTAACGAGAACGGTAATTTACAAATTACCACATCAAGCATACAAGGTGTGCCTATTGTGCTGGGTGTTAACGTACTATCTGCAGGAGAATTTGTTGGGCACTCATCAGCGCCTGCTATTGCTCTTTATGCCTCAGCAAAAAATTTCGAAGAGGTAAATGCATAATTTCTTTTGAAGGCTGGCTAAAAACCAGCCTTCATTTTTCGGTTGATTATTATATACCGCTAATGACAAACATAAATCTTCCTTGCGACAGCATTACAGCAATTACAGATGCCTGGTACAACCAGCTGGCAGCCAGCCTGAACTTGTCGATCAATAATTTTCAGCTGATACAACCTCTTGCTATGCCAAAAGATGATGAAAGTCTTTGGGCTTATTTTAATACCGTTCCCCCGCCAACTTTAAAATATAATTACTGGTTATATAACCAGCCCAGCTTTTTTAGCCAATATGCAGCCGTAATAAACCAGCTGGCATTTCCCGACAGCACTTTTAGAAAAGACATAGGTGCTGCCAACTATGCAAGATGGACTGTTTATTTAAAGAGTTTATCGCCCCAGCCACCTGCCAATACATTACCAACTGTGTGGTTTCAATGGGCTATGATAAATGCGCCGTCTGTAGCTAACATCGGACGTACCGACCTCTCCTATCAGTTGCTTATTAACAGCGGCCAGGCAGCTTTAAAACCCTATGAAGGGTCAAATGCAAAACCGGTTGATTATTTACCTTCTTTTTCTTATTTAACATCGACATTGCGGGCATCGCCGCCCACAAATTTCTCATTAAACGATAATCCCAATGTATCAAAGTCATGGATACCCGGTTATGACCCTAATTTTTTTGGATTATGGACCGGGAGTTGGTGCGGCTTACATTTGAATAAAAAGTTTGCGCTAAGCACCATTTCTATTACAGTAAGTTTCGACCATTTTTGTGTTGTGCCCATAATGCCCGGTGCCTGGTATAACTCAGGACTGCTTCATCTTGCATTGGTGTCAAAAACGACTCCCCCATGGACAACGCCCGCTAACTGGGACGAGTACTTTGGCAGCGATGGAACGTTTAATTATGCTATTGGATCTGTGCTGGCTGTGGATGGAATTACGCTTAGCCTTACTTCTGACGCTGACTTTACCGCCGATGAGCAAATATTAATTAAAGCAATGGTTGAAATGGGCTACTGGCCTCTTTACAGTCTTCAACAATCTTCTGTTATTACCAACAGCGTTTCCTTTGAATCCGGGAAAATGACCATCCAGGTTCAATCTACCCCCGGTAATCTTGTTTTAATAGGTAATAATGTTTTTGGTATAAACCAATACTTAGGTGGCAGTTAAATTATAACAATAACATAACGCGGGTTATATCCTGTTAATTTTCCTCGTCAGTAAAACGTATATTTTGCTTAATTGATTGAAGGTGGTGTTGGTTAACTTGTTGTTTCAATGTATCAAAGTCGAAGTTGTGATTTGTACCACAATCAAGCATATTGAAATATACCGAGGGACTTATACTTTCAAAGTATTCGATAATATTGCTGGTCCATATGATCTGGCAGTTCCCTTTAATTAACGGAATTATTTCGGCAATACCCTCCTGGAACTTAATCGACCGGATATGACAGCTTTCCAGGTTTCCCTGCGGAAAAAACAGCAGCAGGTTACCCGGTTCGGCAAGCTGTTCGGCAGCATATGCAAAACTTTCCCTGATGGACTTTTTACCCGGCTCAACAGAAAAACTGCCGCAATACCTAAGCCAGCGGTTCTTTTGCATCTGCTTTTTTAACGACATGATGTATAAACGCTTCATCTGCCCCTGCTTTAAAATTACCTTCCAGGCTAAATAGAAGCCTAAAAAACCATCGCCAAAGCCAAAGTGATTACATAATAAAATATAGGAATGACCGGGCTTAATTTCAATTGGGTTAATAACCAGTTTATTTAAACGTGATTTTAAAACCTTTTCAACCAGGTACCCGGCAATTTTCAATAAAAAAAGGGGCAGTGGTTTTGATTTAATGATCATAACAACAGACCTCCTAAAACTACAGCAAAACGTTTATTAATTATTTCGTGGCTTTCATCCATATCTATTATTTCGGCGTTTTTTATCCCGGCTAAAAAAGCTTTCCCGATAGCAAGCGGGTACTTTTTGTCACGCTTCCCAAAAATGAAAATGCTCCTTATAGCATATTCGTTAAGTAACCTGGTCAGCTTTGCTTCATCGGTTATTAAAAACCGCAAATAAGTAAAGCATGCGTACATGTTAAACCTTAACTCTTCTGTTTCAATTTCTTTTAGCAAAATATTATAGCCTTCGGCATCCACAAGGCCAACTCTTTTGCAGGTAACCAACAGGTTTACCATGGCGTTTTTACTTAAAACTATTTTCTCTAAAATTTTATTCCCGGCCGCATTCCTGCTAAAAAAACTAACCAGGCTACCCGGTTTAATAGACGATGGCGCCGCAACAATATATTCGTTGATCATAGCCGGAAGTTCTTCAACAATCGCTGTTGCATAATGCGATCCCATGGAATAACCTATTACCGAAAACCGGTCTATCTGCTGGGCTTTGCAAAAGGAAACTATTAAATCAGCCAGTTGTTTTTTGGCAAGCCCGGTTTTTACAGCTGCTAAACTGTTATCTTTCAATTTGGTTTCTTTATGAAAGAAAAGGTCAAATCCCCAAAAGGTATATTTATTGCCAAGTTGGGGCGCTAAAGCTAAAAATTGTTTGCCATGCATACCAAAACCATGAAAACACAGCATATGCGCTTTCCCGGTCCCAAATTTATAATAATGGAGATCTACTAAGTCGGTTTGATAGTAATGTGAGGTCAATGGCTTAAGCTATTTTATCAATTAATGCCAAAGCCCAGGCGTAGTCACCATCATGCGATATGGTAAGACTTACCTGGTAACATTTAAGATTAGGTTGTAAAACCACATGCGGGCGACCGGAAGCTTTTGTCCGGATAATTTCTATTTTTTTCCAGCTTAACGGCGACGGATCAATTTGCTTAACCGCCTTGTAAACGGCCTCTTTGGCTGCCCAGGTAGATGCGTAACGGAGAACTGGATCGCTAAAACTATCGCAGTAGTCAATTTCGGCAGCGGTATAAACTTTATTTTTAAACAGGTCGGTTAAAGAGTTTTTAAAATCGGCTAAGCATACCAGGTCGTTACCTACTGCAAATCGCTGCAGGGCTGTTAATTCCTTCACCGATGATTCTAATTTATGCTCCATCTACAGGTATTGCCATAATATTGAAGCCGCCATCAACAAAATGAATATTGCCGGTTACCTTTTTTGAAAGATCTGAAAAGTAATACAGTGCTGTATCCCCCACGTCCCCCGCATCAATATTGCCTAACGGAGCCGTAATTTTCCCTAATTTCCTGATCTTGCGAATCCCGCTTATGCCCCCTGCAGATGATGTCATGACCAAGCCTGCCGAAATCGCGTTTACCCTCACCTGTTTGTTTCTGAAATAACTGGCCAGATATAATACAATGGTTTCAAGGGCCGCTTTGTTGATGGCCATACCCGCATATTCGGGGAATACCCTGCTTCCGGCATTGTAGGTAAGTGTTAGGATAGATGCATTTTTTTGCAGCAGGTTTTCGGCCACCCGCGCTATCCTTAACAGCGAATAGGCGCTGATATTGAAGGAATCCATCAGGTCTTCAAACGGGATATCGATATATGATGGTGCAGGCTCTTTGCTGCCTGGCAGGGAAGAACACATCACTTTTTGATTGCCAAAAGCTACGGCGTGCAGTATATAATCAATGGGGCCCAATTCCTGGTATACAAAGTTTAAAAACGCTGTAATTTCGTCTTCATTCCTTACATCTACCTGTTTGGCAAAGCGGGTATCAATATTTAGCCTTTCCATCAGGTAAAGTACATCGTCTTTAGTATCCTCAACATAGCTAAGCGCAAGCTTGCAACCCGATTGATTTAGTTTTAAGGCAACATCATAAGCAATGGAGCTATCGTTCCTTACACCAAATATTACGGCTACTTTATTGTTGTTACTAATCATATTTTATGCTTCGATACTTTTAAAGCACTATTTGTGCCGCCAAATCCGTAATTAAGGCAAACAACACTATTAATCTCTTTTGAAAAGCTTTTTTGCGGCACCAGGTTCCGGTAAGCTTCCAGTGGTTTGGAGGGGCCTGTCCATTGGCTTGTTTTTTGGTAGCCTTCCAGTTCGGGGTTAAGTTGTACCGAATTTAAACATGGCAGTACTTTCTGTTCTTTAAGCATCAGCAAAGCCGTAATAAACTCCACCGCTCCGGCTGCGCCAAGCATGTGCCCGAATTGCGATTTTGGCGCCGAAATATGATAACCATCCTCGCCTAAAACATCTACTACGCTCAACAGTTCAATAGCATCTCCTGCCGGTGTAGAAGTACCGTGTACTTTTACAACATCCGGTTTACCTTCACTCTCAGCAAGCAAACCTTTCCATAAGCGTTTCTGGCCGGCAAAGGATGGGAAAAACATATCGCCGTCACCATCAGAGTTATTAAAATAATCATCAATAACACCTAATATTTCGGCTCCCCTGGCAATAGCCTGCTCATATTCTTCAAGCGCTACAATGCCTGCACCAAATGAACATACAAATCCATTCCTGTTTATATCAAAAGGGCGGGAACTTTCTTCGGGACTAAAGCCTTTGCTTAATACCTGCATACCATCAAAACCAATAAAGGTTTCTAATGATGTACCTTCAATTCCACCGGCAATAACCCGGTCCTGTAAACCAAATTTGATTAACCGGTAGGCGTAACCTATATTGCCAAGCCCGGTTGCACAGGCAGATCCGATAGCCTCACAAACCCCTTTATTTTTTATCAGTATAGATACATTGGCAGCCTCACGGAAAACCATGGTACGGTCAACAGTGTGCCCGCCGCTTAATCGCGTTTTTTTACCCAATTCATAAAAATTATGCCAGGCGTTCCGTAATATCACGTTACCGGCTCCACCAGAGCCTATAACCACACCGGTTTGTTCTGATTGGGTTTCTATGTCCGACCAGCCTGCCATTTTTATGGCATCTAAAGTGGCCAGCATCGCCCAGATACTCCCAACATCGGCAGTGGCTAAATTGGCAGGCGGTATCCGGTCCAAATTATCAACATAGGTTTCCGGGTAGTTTGCAGCTAATGATGAATAGATCACATCAATATTCATCTCCTGTTCTGTTATATAACCAGATACAGACGACCGGATATTTTTGCCATGGGCCAGGGCCTGGTCCCATGACCGGATCAGGCTTTGGTCTGCAAATATTTTCCGGCTAAAATCATCCAGATTTTCACAGGCAGGGAAAGCTCCGCCCATTCCTACAACCGCTACTTTCCTGCCTTTCATATTAGTTTTTTTCTTTTGATTTCAATATCAGGTTAACAATATCTTTAACCTGCGACCCTAAATCATCAATATCATCATCTTCAAACTCAACATCAAACTTCTGCTCGGTTTTAGCCACAATATTTATCATCTCTGTTGATGGTGTATTCAGGTCTTTTATAAAATCAGTTTCTTCTGTGATGCCCACCAATTTATCCGGATTTATTGTTCTTACGGTTTTAAGTATCTCTACCAAACCATCAATAATTTCTTGTCTTTCCATTAATATTTTAATTGCTGTTAAATTAATTCTTTTTTAATTGATCTTCCTGTTATGTCATTAAATTCGGCAATAAGGGTAAAACCTTCTCCTATATCATAGGCCAGCAAACGCTCTTCGGTAAAATCCTCAAAATGCTTATCCAGGTCAATACCTTCGGGGCATTTATAGATCCTTCCATCGCAAACTATCTGCCTGAATTTATAAAATTTTATATTCCCGATACTTATAAATGTATCGCCCTTTTCTAAATACCCTATAAAATTTACCTGGCCAATGCTCAAAAACCTGGGCATGAATTTTTTGGATAACTCTGCCGGAGTTGAGGCTAATTTCTGGCATTCTAAAAATACACTGCACGAACCGGAAGTTGCCTGCGCAAATGCTTCTATCTGGTCAACCCCTCTAAAAATATTGAAATGGTCTTCCACATCCCGGTCATTCGGGGTATAACTTGCAACAATACCTACATTTGGCGAATGCCAGTGATAGTTGTCAACCAGCAACTTTGTTGGTCCGTGGTTAACCAGTACATCTTTCGGGTCCGACTCACTTAAATTGTGTATCAATACTCCCTGATCATAATAACCCGCCATTAATATGTATGTTAGTTCCGTTTATATAAGATGCTTTGTCTGAAACAAGAAAAGCCACCACTTCTGCCACCTCGTTTACGCTCCCAAAGCGGTTAGCCGGTATTGATGTAAGGAATTTTTGCTTTTCGGCTTCCGGGATCCGATCGGTCATATCTGTTTCAATAAAACCCGGCGAAATGCTGAGTATTCTTATTGCATGCTCCTCATTAAGCGCTGCCACTTCTTTAGCCAACGATTTTGAGAACGCTACCAAACCGGCTTTGGTGGCTGCATAAACTGCCTGGAACGCATTGCCTGTTTCGCCAACAACCGAACTTACATTGATAATTACACCCCGTTTTTTTAACGTGAAAATTTTCATTGCAGCCTTGCAGATCATGACAGGGGCCTTAAGGTTTACCTGCAGGATCCTGTCAATATCGTTTTCGGGCTGGTAAATTAAAGATTTATCTAACGTTATGCCCGCGTTATTAATTACAGCTACCAGGGTATCCCCATGCTCTTTTTTTAAGCGGGTGCAAAACTCTTTAAGTTCCTGCCTGTCGCTCAAATCGGCACAAAGTAAATGGTTGCCGGGCTCAATATGGGTAAAACTTTCTTTGCGGGTAGCATGTAATATTAAAGTATATTCTTTTGAAAGTATTTTTGATATTGCCAGGCCTAAACCCCTGCTTGCTCCGGTTATCAATATCTTTTTTTCAACCATTTGGTAAACGATTTTTTACGTATCAATTAAAAGTTATTTCGGTAGATGTATTTTCAATATTGCATTACGTTAACCAATGGATGATTAAATCAACATAACCCAAATTGTGGTTCGGAACAATAACTTACCAATACATTATTATACTCAACAGTGAATCTGTATTCCAAATGTAAGTTTTAAATTGCAATTCTATAAACAGTTTGGCCCCATTTACCATTAAATAATAACCTGTACCTCGATTTTAAATAAGAGTCAGGAATCAAGATACAAGAATCAAGACAAGTATTGCGAACTGGCTATTAGCAGGTTATATGCTAAGAAGCTGTCTAAAAATAAAAAAACAGACCGTCATTGCGAGGTACGAAGCAATCCCCGACTATGCAGATCGGAATTGCAAAGCTACCCTGTAAGGCGGGGATTGCTTCGTGCCTTATAATGACGTGTTCGTAAATCATTGATTGTCAGTACTGTTTTTTAATATAATCTATGTCATTGCGAGGAACGAAGCAATCGCATACTATACAGGGCGGATCTGCACAGTTCGCGATTGCCGCGCTGCGCTCGCAATGACATGGGGTTGTGAGGCCGTAAACCCAACATGTCATCCCCATTTTTTCCAGGATTACCCTGGTGGATACTCGCAATGACGCGTAGGATATGATTCTTGACTCTTGATTCTTAACTTCTATTAATGATTTATCCTGTTAAGGCCTTCTTTTGCCTGGGTATCTATGCTGTTTTGATATTCATGGTTTTTCATCTGCAAGGCCTGGTTGTAATAGTCGGCAGCTTTTTTATAATCTTTTTTCTGTTCGTAAATAACACCAGAGAATAATGCCGAATTGGCCGCATAATAATAGGTTTCTTTTTTGCCGATGTTAATGGCCCTTTGATAGTTGGTTAAAGCATCATTGAAAACATTCATACGGTCATACGTACGTCCAAACCTGTAATAAAGCTCAATTTTATCCCTTATGTTTTTAAGATCGTTTACCTGTTTTGATTTTAATTGTACCAATGCGTTGTTATAATAGCCGCCATCAAAATACAGCCTTGCTTTTAAAAGCTCAAGATCGGGCTTAACGTCATTAGCTTCCTTTAAAGCTTGTTTGTCTTTTTCGTCGGTGGCGTATCCTTTGGTACGCGTCAGCTTTATATAATTATTGTAATTGTTTAAATCATTCTTTAAAAGATAATAGTAGGCCAGTTTTTGATAGGAGTCTTTAATATAATTGATCCCCCTGGTTTCTTTTAAAAACTTTAATAAGTAAACATTGGCATCAGTATCCATACGGCATAATTTTGCATTACCCAACAAATAACTTATTGCCGGCAATGCAGGATACTGGGCTGATTTTGGTGCGTTTTGAAGGTAATTAATAGCCTCGTCGTTATGCCCGGTTTTGTAGGCAACATAGCCTTGCAAATAAGCTTTCAACAGGCTTTTATCAGCCATCCCATCTAATAACTGCGCCAGGCGCGCATAGTTGTTCCTGCTGTGTAATACATCTATATCAGTAAAGCAGAGCAAAAAAACAGCCTCATCGTTATAATAACTATATGGCGAGCCTGCTATTTGGGTTCTGAATTTTTCCAGCTGTTTATAGCCGCTTGCGATATCCCCCCGAATGCCAAAAAAATTCGCTATCCCTCTTAAGTTAGATGGAATGGCTCCAAATATCACATCCAGTAAAGCCAGGCTTTTTTGGTTGGGTAAAAAATCTTTGTATTTCTTAGTGTTTTCATTCAGCAGGTTTTTAGCCTTATTTAAATCCAGGGTAGAGGCGGTATAATCACCAAATTTGGCTTTTAACATTCCCCATTGAAGATAGATCTCGGCCTGGGCAAATAAATAATAAGGGGAATTTTCATCATTATCTTTTATTGCATCAATCCTGTCCGACTTCAGGTCTTTTAATTTTTCATATTCACTTTTATTTTCTGAGGTAAGCAGGTGCAAATAATCGGCGTAATTATCAAGCAGAACAGTAATGCCATTTTGCGGATTTCTTAATTTTTCGTCCTGGATATATTTTTTAGCGTCATTAAATTTTAACTCATATATGGCTTTATAAGCCGCGATTGAATTGTTATTGAATACAAAATTCGCCTTTACAGACAATTGAAAACCTAATAAGAACGATAGTAGTAAAACAGATTTATAAAACATTTTAAAAAGATAACGACCAGCTTTAAGCTTTGTTTACGATTTCAATATAGATTAGCCTCAAAGCTATAGGTTTAAATGCAGTTTTAAGCTTTATTGTTTATTTTTTGTCTTATACCTGATAGCTTTCAATACAATCAGGTGAAGAAAAACATCATAAAATAGTTTTACAAAGGCATAGAAAATCAACTCCCGCAGGAGTGCTCGGTTTAGGTCTCCTGTTTATTTCAGCTCCTTTTAAGAGTATTATCCCTTGAGTGTTCGAAAGATTTTTTTCCCTCCCAACGGGCTACCGTGTGTACACATCTTTTTAATAAAAGAAAATCTCATTTCGATTGAGCTTGAGGGGGAAAGAGGGGGGCGAAAGAGAAACTATCTCTTGAGCGCAGCGAAAAATCTTCTGCGACAGGCAGTCGGCTATGCACAGTTTAGAGCAAGATGTAGAAGATTTCTCCTTGCCCCTGGCGCTTAATTCTCACTCTGGGCTATATACCTATCTCTATTGTCTATTGATTTTCAATAACTTACGAGGTCTGCAAAAGGCTTGGTAGCCGCTTTGGGTTTTCACCTCTCTGACTTCTACAAAAATAGCGTTTCCAGCCTAATTTCGCAACTTTTTGAATTATGGTCCCAGGTTCGAGCCGAACCAGGCGCATTAAATTATGCTTAATGCCAAATTTAGGGTTATACCGTAAACAATTGCGGAATGCCTTCTTTTTTCTGTTGTACCATACCTCGATGTAATCGGATATTTCCATTTTGGCCTGCACCCTAGTCTGGAATTTTCTATGGTACCATTTCGGTATTTAGCGTTTTAAAGAAGCTTTCTGCAATGGCATTGTCCCGGCGGTTCCCTTTTCTGCTCATACTTTGCAATAAGGGCTGTCCCTGCACGTATTCTTAGCTAAAACTTCAAAAAAGCTTTTCCTTAAAATGTATCACATCTTCCTTGTTTTGTATAACGGGCGGCCAAACCCGCCTCCTAATTTTGTGTCATTATTTAAAGACAAATAATAATGAACAAAATGAAAAAAACAATAGTAGTAATTGGAGCAACAGGCTCACAAGGTAAGGGTGTGGTAAATGCCCTTGTAGATGAAAGTTCCTTCAATGTAATAGCAATAACCCGTAATCCGGAAAAATATTCAGGCAAGGCACATGAAGCAGTTTATGCAGATTTAAACGATTTACAGTCATTAAAAGTAGCGTTTAAGGATGCTTATGGCGTATTTGTGGTAACCAACTTTTGGGAAGGTGCAGACGAAATTGCCCAGGGAAAAAATGCCGTTGAAGCAGCAAAGACTACAGGGGTGCAGTATTTTATTTGGTCAACACTTCCTGATGTTGAATCAATAAGTAATGGTGAATTCGACGTTCCTCATTTTACAAACAAAGCAAAGGTAGATGCCCTGGTGAAAAATGCAGGGTTTAAATACTCAACATTTGTTGAAGCTCCATTTTATTATCAAAATCTTGTCGGACGGCTTGCACCACAGCCAAAACAAGACGGCACAACCGGCTGGACGCTGCCGGTCGATCCGACAAAAAAAGTGATCCATTGGTCGGACATCAATGATTTGGGAAAAGTAGTGGCAGGCGCATTTTTGCAGCCCGAAAAAGCCGGCAATGGCAATTACCTTGCATTGGCAACAGAACTGAATAGTTTCAACGACGTTCTCGAAGCCTATAAAAGGCACGGCGAAGCGTTCAGCTTTACCCAAGTCCCGGGTGAAGTGTTTTCAACTTTTTTTGAAGGAGCGAAGGAAATGGCGGAAATGTTTGGATATTGGGAAAAATACACATACATGGGGCCAGGTTCAGCGTTACGGATTGAATTGGCAAAAGAAATTGCCACCGGTGAATTTGTTACGTTTGACGCATGGCTAAATCAAAACAATTAGGGAAACAAAAATCTCAGATAAAAAGTGGGTTGAACAGGGGGATTTTAAACTCATTCATTAAAATAATTGTAATTTTAGGTAAATCCAGACGTGAAACATTTTAAAACTATAACCGAACTGTACACAATAAATGGATTTCCTCCCCCGGAAAATCCGTTGCTTGGCGTGTTAACATTTGAAGATATAAAAAACTGCAATTTTGTTTATTCGGAATTCACGATGGGCTTTTACAAGATTGCTTTAAAAAAGGTAAAATCTGGTACACTCTTGTATGGTAAGACTAAGTATGATAGCGATACCGGCTCTATGTTTTTTTTGAAACCCAATCAAATCCTACAGATGAGCAACCTTGAGTTAACAGAAGAGGGATTTATGATCTATGTAGATGAAGATTTTTTGGTCAATCATCCTCTTCATGCTACAATTAAAAAATACGGCTACTTCGATTACGAAGCAAATGAGGCACTGCATTTATCTCCTAAAGAGGAAGAAACCATTTGGGACCTGTTTTATAAAATACGGGAGGAATATTACAACAACCAGGATGATTTCAGTAAAGACATAATGTTAGCCCATATTGAGTCCATTCTGAAATATTCGTCAAGATTTTACAAGCGGCAATTCTTAAACCGGACTGCTTTGTCAGGTACAATAATTTCTAAGTTTACAGAAATACTGAAGGTATATTTTGAGAGCGGAAACCTTCAAAACCATGGCTTGCCAACAGTAAAATATATGGCGTCGCAGTTATCATTGTCGGCGGGATATCTTAGCGACTTATTGAAACAGGAAACCGGTAAGACTGCCCTGGACCACATTCATACAGCTTTAATCATTGAAGCAAAAAATATATTGATGAGTACAGACAATACTGTAGCAGAAACTGCATTTCAACTTGGCTTTGAAAATGCTCCCTATTTTTCGCGATTATTTAAAAAAGCTGTCGGGATCACTCCAACTGAATATAGATGCCAGTTGTTAAAATAATGAAATAACAATACAACCGACGATGGTAAAAACGAGCAACCTATTCCAAGAGGTAAAGACGAGGGCAGGCGGGATACAACCCGCAATAATCAATAACAAAATTTTATAAAACTTAATAAAACCCAATAAAGCTTAATAAAACTTAAACTTTATTACATAAAACCCTGCCGGTTGATTTCCAGGCAGGGTTTTTTGTTTTGATAAACTTTGCTACTATCTTTAAAAAAACATCCCGTTTCAAATACAAAATCAATACATGTACGACAACTCATGTCGTACATATATTAAAAAAATATCAATGTAACATACTTTATATTAATTACTTGTATAATAAATTTACCTACTTACCGGATTTTTATGCACAAGGGTTTCACTGTTGAAACGGAACACCTTAAGCTTTCCGCTTATGCCGGTATTAAATCACTTCTGCCATCGGTGCCAAAACCTTTTCTTCATCACCCTTCCCTATCATTCCGTTTATCGAAAAATGCATTTTTAAACACTCTAAAAAGTTTTGGATGGCTGGTGTTTGCTTGCAGGTAGCGGCATACCAAGCCCGTTTTGCAATGCTGTGATGCAATGGTTTTGTAACAATATTGCGACCTGCAAGGTATGGTTTCACAATCCAGTCGGCCATAACGCTGATGCCGAGGCCCGCGTTCACCATCTCGATGGTGGCATCGGTGTAGTGGATCCGGTGCAAAGTTTTGGGCTTTACCTGCTGCGCCTGTATTAACGATTCTATCACCGGGGTGTCCTGGTATGAGGGATCATAAAGCGGTAAAATCAGCTCCTCATCCTGGAAATCGGTAACGTGAATTACGTCCTTTTTTGCCAGCGGATGGTCCTTACAAATGATTGCCACCAGGTAATCTTCAAAGATATGCTCGTACGTTATTTTAGGGTTGATCATCTGCGTACGCACGATGCCAATGTCCAGCTCACCGCGCATCAAATACTCCAGCGGGCGGCGCGTTGCATCCGATAAAATGTGGATATTGATATCAGGCCAGCGGTTTTTGTAATATTTGATGATGCCTGGCAGCCAGTGGTAAGCAGTATAACATTGCATGCTGATGGTGAGTTTTCCGGTCTTCCCGTTCTTGTAATTCTGGATATCTTCCTCCAAAGAATTGATCTCCGCAAGGATCTTTTCGGCACTCCGCAGGAAGCGGTAACCATGCTCAGAAAGGTGCAGTTTTTTCCCCTGCCGATGGAAAACCTCGATGTCCATTTCGCGTTCCAATTCTTTCAATTGATGGCTCAGTGCCGACTGTGTAAGGTGCAAAGTTGAGGCCGCTTTGGTGAGCGATCCTTCCTTTGAAATGGTATCAACCAAACGGAAATGATGCAGCGCGATATTCATATATTAGTTTTTCTAATGATTATGACAAAATTAATTCATTTTCCTAATATATGCTATACCTCTACATTTGCCGTGTACAAAATACACCACAATGTTACAAATACCTTCAAAACGATTACTTCTGTTTTTAGGTGTTTTTTATGTCATCCAGGCTCAGGCTCAGCAAAAGGTTCTCAATATTAAAGATGCTGAACAAATGGCGCTCGCTAATTACGGTACCATTAAGTCGAAAGCAAACCAGCTAAACGCTGCGAAGGCATACTTAAAAGAAACACGTACAGAATATTTACCAGATGTAAGCATCTCGGCCCAACAGGACTACGGAACCGCTAATGGCCAAAATGGCCCTTTATTTGGTTATCATGGTTTATCAGTCGCGTCATCAGGCCCTGCACTACCTAAGCAGAACTGGAACTCGGCATTCGGCTCTCTTTACCTCAGCAACGTAAGCTGGGATTTTTTCAGCTTTGGCAAAGCCAAAGAGAAAGTAAAAGTGCAGCGCTCTGTAGTAACCCGCGAAGAAAGCGACCTTTCGCAGGAACAGTTTCAGCACCAGATACGTGTAGCAAGTACCTACCTCAATTTATTGGCAGCCCAGCAACTGGCAAAGGCCCAGCAGGATAACCTTAACCGTGCAATTGAGCTGCAAAAAGTAGTGACCGCCCGTGTAAAGAACGGTCTTAACGCAGGTGTTGATTCATCTTTAGCAAATGCCGAAGTATCAAATGCCAGGATAGCTTTAACCAATACGCAGCAAACCGTACAGGAGCAAAGTAACCAGCTTTCTATCTATTTGGGCGTTCCGGCACAGGAGTTTTTGTTAGATAGTGCTTTTATTACCAAAGCCCCGGCTAATCTTGCCGCGCAAAGCGCGGTTGCAGCTACCGATCATCCTTCATTGCGTTATTTCCAGAATCGTATTGGTGTAAGCGACGAGCAGGTTAAATATTTAAAAACCTTTGCTTATCCCACCTTTAGCCTCTTCGGAGTTTACCAGGGCCGGGGCTCGGGTTTTAATTATGATTATGGATCAAATCAAACGAGCTTTAGCAGCAGCTATGGCGCCGGTGCCGACCCAACCCGCTACAACTACCTGTTTGGCGTGGCAATGGTATGGAATTTTACTACCCTGTTCAGAACGCATTACCAGGTGCAGTCGCAAAAATATACTTCGGCCCAATTCAAAAACGATTACGACCTGGTAGCCCAGCAATTACAGGCCCAGCAGGTATTAGCCGAAACCCGCATCAGCAACGCGCTTAAAAATTACCAGGAAGTACCCGTTGAAGTTAAAGCCGCAAGCGATGCCTATATACAAAAGTATGCCCTGTATAAAAACGGGCTATCAAACATTGTTGATTTTACGCAGGCGCTTTACACACTTAACCGTGCCGAAATTGACAAGTATATAGCATCAAACAACGTATGGCAGGCATTGCTTTACAAAGCCGCCGCTACGGGCGACTTTGGCTTATTTATAAATAATTTTTAATAACAGATACACATATATAATGGGAATGATAAAAGGGGCGCTTCAAAAACCAATTACCATACTGGTTATAGTAGCCGGGTTGTTTTTTTTCGGGATAAATGCGGTACGTACCATCAAGATCGATATTTTCCCTGATCTTAACCTGCCGGTTATCTATGTATCCCATCCTTATGGCGGTTTTACCCCAAACCAGATGGAGGCTTATTTTGGTAAGCAGTATGTTAACCTGCTGCTGTTTGTTTCGGGCGTTAAAAGTATCGAAACAAAAAACATACAGGGCTTAACATTAATAAAAGTTACTTTTTACGAGGGAACCAATATGGCCCAGGCAGCGGCCGAGGTCACGAGTTATACCAACCGTGCCCAGGCTAACTTTCCGCCGGGCTCGCAGCCGCCTTTTATTTTAAGGTTTGATGCTTCCACATTACCTGTTGGGCAGCTGGTATTAAGCAGCCCCAAACGTAATAATAATGAATTGCTGGATTATGCGCTGGTATATGTAAGGTCGTCCTTTACATCTATACCCGGTTTGGTTGCGCCCGCCCCGTTTGGTGGTAACCAGCGTACCGTAGTTATAAAGGTTGATCCGGGTTTGCTGCGTTCGCACAATTTAACCCCCGATCAGATTGTGACTGCCCTGCGCGAAAACAACCTGAACACCCCTGCAGGTAACGTACGCATTGGCGATTATAATTACCTTACCCCTTCCAACACAACCATCAAGGAGATCAAAGATTTTGGTGATATCCCGCTGTATAAAAACGGGATTCAAACGGTGTTTATGCACGATGTGGCCAGTGTTGAAGATGGCGCCGATATAACAAACGGTTATGCCCTCATTAATGGCAAGCGTTCTGTTTACCTTCCTATTACCAAATCGGCAACAGCATCTACATGGGATGTGGTACAAAATCTTAAAAAAGCCCTACCGCGTTTCCAGGCTTTACTGCCACCGGATGTTAAGCTGTCGTTCGTGTTTGATCAATCGGTATATGTAATAAACGCGGTTAAAAGCCTGGCCGAGGAAGGAGCCATAGGCGCGGTACTTACAGGCTTAATGGTGTTACTATTCCTGGGCGACAGGCGCGGCGCATTAATTGTAATATTAACCATCCCAACCTGTATCATATCTGCCATATTCTTTTTGGCCTTATTTCATCAAACTATTAACATCATGACACTGAGCGGCCTTGCATTGGCCATCGGCATCCTGGTGGATGAATCAACGGTAACCATCGAGAATATTCACCAGCATTTTGATATGGGTAAACCTAAAGCGTTAGCCATATGGGATGCCTGTAAGGAGATAGCCTTCCCTAAATTGCTTATCCTGTTTTGTATACTGGCGGTATTTGCACCGGCCTTCACAATGACCGGGATACCGGGCGCGTTATTCCTGCCGCTGGCCCTGGCTATTGGCTTCTCCATGATCATATCATACTTTCTGGCCCAAACCTTTGTACCCATCATGGCCAACTGGATAATGGTAAACAAACATGAAGACCATAGCCATCCTGATGGTTTTGCCCTGGAAGACGAAGGCGAGCCATGGGAGCAAAAGGAAAAAGCTATGAAAATAGCCCTTGAACATCCCGGCGAAAAAGCAACCCGGTTTGATAAGTTCAGGGACCGCTTTATGCGCCTGATGGATCGCATGCTGCCTTACCGGAAATTATTGGTAACCGGATATGTTATTTCGGCAGTCGGACTTGCTTTTTTACTCTTTAACATTATTGGCCGCGATGTATTGCCTAAAATTAACACGGGCACTTTCCAGGTACGATTGCGTGCCCCCGATGGCACACGTTTGGAACGTACAGAAATTATTGCGGTTAAAGCACAGCACATTTTGGCAACGCTTGTAGGTAAAAATCATATTGCAATAACCTCTACCTTTGTAGGTTCGCACCCGTCGTCGTTTTCAACAAATCCTATTTATTTGTTTATGGCGGGGCCACAAGAGGCTGTGATGCAGATTAGCTTAACCGAAGATTATAAAGTACCCAACCTGGATAATCTGAAAGAAAGATTCAGAATCGCGATTCACAAAGAACTGCCCGGCATTAAGCTTTCTTTTGAGCCGATAGAACTTACCGATAAAATTTTAAGCCAGGGATCGCCAACACCTATTGAAATTGCACTATCGGGCAAAAACAAAAAACAAAACCAGGAGTTTGCCTTTAAAATACTGGATAAATTAAAAGATATCAAATATTTACGCGACGCGCAGATAGCTCAATCATTCAATTATCCGTCTATAGATATCAACATCGACAGGCAACGGGCCGCTCAACTGGGCGTTGGTTTAAATGATATTTCCCGTTCGCTTGTAGCATCCACTTCCTCATCAAGGTTTACCGAAAAAAATGTATGGCTTGATCAAAAGATAGGGTTAAGCTACCAGGTACAGGTGCAGATTCCGGAGTATCAAATGTCGAGCCTTAACGATGTGCGCGAGATCCCGGTACTGAATAACCAGGCCAGGCCGGTACTAAGTGATGTTGCCGATATTAAAACAGGAATAACCAATGGCGAAAATGATAATATCGGCGCCATACCTACACTATCGGTAACAGCCAACCTGTTTAACAAAGATTTGGGTACCGCAACAACCGATGTGCAAAAAGCTATCAATTCGTTAGGCACGCCACCCCGTGGTTTAACTGTGGAATTACGTGGAATGAGCCAGACCTTAACTGCTACGCTGGATAGCCTGCAATCGGGTTTAATAGTAGCTATTTTGGTTATCTTTCTGATGCTGGCGGCCAATTTCCAATCGTTCAAAATGTCATTAGTTGTATTGTCAACGGTACCTGCAGTATTGTTTGGCTCATTACTACTGGTTAAAGTTACGGGCGCTACGCTTAACCTACAATCATATATGGGGATGATCATGTCGGTAGGTGTATCCATATCAAACGCGGTGCTGCTGATAACCAATGCCGAAGAGTTACGCAGGCACAATGGCGACGCCTTAAAATCGGCCCGTGAAGCTGTTGCTTTACGCTTACGCCCCATATTAATGACCAGCCTGGCCATGATTGTGGGTATGATCCCGATGGCATCAGGCCTGGGTGAAGGTGGCGACCAGACATCGCCGCTTGGGCGCGCCGTTATTGGTGGTTTAATAGCCTCTACCTTTGCAGCTTTGCTAATACTACCTTTGGTTTTTGCGTGGGTACAAAGCAATGCCAGCACCCAATCTGTTTCATTAGACCCTGAAGATAAAGAAAGTAAATTTTATGTCCCTTTGCATCATCATGAACAAATTTAAAAATACATCAATACTAATCCTTGCGGGGTTAGCTATTACTATAAGCTCATTGAGCTCATGCCAGTCGGGCGCCAAAGAAAAAGAGCAGCCAACCGAAGAGGAGCAACAGGAACAGGCGGTTGAAACACCATCGGTTGATCTTGTGCCGGTAACCAAAGGCAAGCTGAGCAACACTATTGCTATCCCGGGCGAGTTGATCCCTTACCAACAGGTTGACCTATATGCAAAGGTTAACAGCTATGTAAAAAAATTACTGGTTGATATAGGATCGGAAGTGCATGCCGGCCAATTACTGGTAGTATTGGAAGCTCCTGAGATCAACTCGCAGCTGGCTGGTGCCCAATCCCGCATTAAGCAATACGAGGCTGTTTATTATGCCAGTAAAGCCACTTATGACAGGTTGCTAAACACCAGCAAAACCCCAGGTACCATTTCGCTTAACGACCTGGAACAGGCCGAAGCCAGAAAAAATGCCGATATGGCAAATGTTGAATCGGCTAAATCGGCATTGAAAGAAGTGTCGGCTAATTTGGCTTACCTGCAGATAAGAGCGCCTTTTGATGGCGTAATCACCAGCCGTAATGTAAACCTGGGTGCCTATGTTGGTCCCGGAGGGAAAGGGTCCGATCCGTTGTTTACCTTGCAGGATCAAAAAAGACTGCGTTTAGTGGTATCAATACCAGAAAACTACACCGGCTCATTAAGCAACAAAAGCGAAGTGAATTTTACAGTGAAAGCATTGCCAAACCAAAAATTTACCGCCCAGGTAAAACGTATGGCGGGCGCGCTTGATGAAAAATTAAGAGCCGAACGCCTGGAGATGGACGTTTACAATAAAGACAAAAAACTGCTGCCGCATATGTTTGCCGAAGTTAATGTACCCCTGCCAGCCGGCGACAGTACTTTTGTTGTACCCAAAACAGCCGTAGTAACCTCAACCGAAAAGGTTTTTGTAGTAAAGGTGGCAAATCACAAAGCACAATGGGTTAATGTAAAAAAGGGCCTTACTTCGGGCGATATGATGGAGATCTATGGCGATCTTAAACCCGATGAAAAACTGGTAAAAGTTGCCAGTGATGAGATCAGGGACGGATCTACAGTAAAGGATAAATAGAGATAGGTGGCAGGCAAAAAATAAAAACCTTGCAACGTTTTGTTGGAACGTGCGTCATATAAAGAAACAAAGCGATCATGAAAAAACTTAGCTTCTCTTTGATGGCAGTACTGCTGCTGACTGTTTCAATGGCTTTTAATACATCCGCGCAAACGGTTACCAGGAATGTTTCGGGTTATACCGGTATTAGTTGCGGCGGCCCCTTTAATGTGTTTATAAAGATAGACGGAACGGAAAGCATAAAACTTGATGTTGATGCCAATGTAGTTAACGATATAAAAACCGAAGTTGAAAACGGAGTTCTTAAAGTTGAATTTAAAGATCACTGGCGTAACCATCGCAATATTAAACGTGCCAATATTTATATCACTGCAAAAACATTAAAATATCTTGGCAACAGCGGATCGGGTAATGCCACGGTGGATGGTGTAATGAGCGCCCAAAACGCGAAGGTAGCCTTAAGCGGATCGGGAAACATCAAAACGGCTGTTAAATCCAACACGCTTGACTTAAGCATCAGCGGATCGGGTTCAATTGATATTAAAGGAAGCACCAGCATGGCCGATGTACATATTGCAGGCTCTGGCGAGGTGAACGGGAAAGACTTAAAAACAGAAACCGTTGAAGCCAGGATTTCAGGCTCGGGCAGCATAAATATCATTGCCGATAAAACGGTTTCAGCCAGCATTTCAGGCTCGGGCAGCGTACTATATTCCGGCAATGCTACAACCGGAAGTACACACTATGCAGGGTCTGGAAGAGTAAGTAAGGTTGACTGAAAGATATTACTCGTTATTAAAACATGAAAGGGCTGCTTAATCAAGCGGTCCTTTTTTATGAAGGTTTAAATTAATGATCGGTGCTGTTTCCTACTGCAACTTTCTTAAAAGATTTATGCCTACACTATCCGCATTATCGCCGCAATTAGATAGCACCACTACAGCCAGGTTTTTCTCTTTATTAAAAGCTAAAAATGTGCTGCTTCCAAAGGTGCCGCCATTATGAAAAATATATTCAACCCCATTTACGGTGATGATATGCCAGGCCAGGCCAAGTTTGGCATCTTTTTTAAAGGTTACCTGGTGTGTTAATTCCAACGCTTTGCCCAGCTTATTGCCCACTGGCACCATATTGGCTTTTGCATAGATCAACAAGTCGTTCATTGATGAATGCAATGCGCCGCAGGGGGCAAGGGCATCAAAATCCCATGCAGGGGTAACATTTCCTTCGCTGTTATAAACAGTGGCGAAACGGGCCTGCAAGGCGGGGCTTAAATGCTGGGCGGTGCTTTTCATGCCCAAAGGCTTGCAGATAACATCTGCCACCAGTTGGTCGTAGCTTTTACCGCTTATCTGCATTAAAAAATTCCCCAATAAACCAACCGCCAAATTGGAGTATGCATAATGCTCACCCGGAACACTGTTTAGCTTACAGGTTTTAAGGTAAGCAAACAATAGCTTTTTATCATATAATTTATAGGGATTAAGCTGATCTGTAGCCGGGCTCAAGTTGTCCGGTATCCGTGAAAGGCCCGAAGTATGGTTGCTCAAAGTAAGTAAAGTTACATTTTTAAGCGCCGGGTTGGCAGCAACAGAATCGGGCAGATATTTGGTTACAGGATCTGTTAGTTTTACTTTTCCCTCGTTTACATAATAAGCCAGGATGGCTGAAGTGAATGTTTTAGTAATTGATCCTATTTCGAACAGGGTATTGGCATCCGGCAATTTACCATTGCCTTTAGTGGTTTCGCCATAGCCATAGGTGGTTATCTTGCCATCCTTTAATAAAACACCGATACTTAGGCCGGCAGTATTTGCTTTCTGAATATACGCCCTCGCTGCTGAATCTACTTTTTTATCCATAGCAGTTAGCATTTTATTTGAGGTAGCTGCGTTTCCAATTCTTTCGGCAGTAGCTTCCTTAAAAGGCTGAAAAAGGAGCATATCCATCTTGTCGCTTTGATCAATGCTCAGTAAAAGCTGGAGGGTTACACCACCAAATATCAGCTTATAAGTAGCTACTTTATTGTTAACAAAGCTGATGAGTGATGAACCCTTAATTTCGCCCAGCGGGAAAACCTGTTGTGTGGCAACGGTTTTAAAAGCATCCTGGGTTAACTGCTTCCTAAAACCGTCACCGGCAAGTGAGTATAATGAATCGGCTTGCTTATCGTTAAAATAGGTTTTAACCAAGGCAAATACTGAATCTGTTTTGCGTTGCTGAAGGCTTTGGGCCGAACCTGCAGATGATATTGCAATACAAATGGCTATAAAGCCTAATTTGAAAAGGTGTTTGAATTTCATCTGCAATGTTTTTTTAATTTGTAATCCTGAAACTATCTCGGCAGATAATTATTTCCGTATTTAAGGCGTTTGCCCGGCCAGCAGGTACAGCACCGCCATCCTAACCGCCACACCGTTCTCTACCTGGTCTAATATAATCGATTGCTTACTATCTGCCACATCGCTGGTGATCTCCACACCACGGTTTATAGGGCCCGGGTGCATTACCGTGATCTCTTTATCCAATGAATCCAGGATGGTCTTATTCAACCCGAATAACATGGTGTATTCTCTTAGCGATGGAAAATATTTAATATCCTGGCGTTCCAGCTGAATACGCAGCATATTGGCCACATCGCACCAGTTAAGGGCTTTGATAAGGTTATGCTCCACCTTAACTCCTAAGGAACCAATATATTTAGGGATTAGGGTAGTCGGGCCGCAAACCATTACTTCGGCACCTAATTGTTTCAGGCAAAGGATGTTTGAAAGCGCTACACGTGAGTGCAATATATCCCCCACTATCACTACTTTTTTTCCAGCCACATCACCATACTTTTCGCGGATGGAAAAGGCATCCAACAAGGCCTGTGTAGGATGCTCATGAGCGCCATCACCTGCATTTACTATTTGCGCTTTCACATGTTTAGACAGGAAGATACCCGCACCCGCGTAGGGATGGCGCATCACCACCATATCCACTTTCATGGCCAGGATGTTGTTTACGGTATCAATTAGTGTTTCGCCCTTGCTTACCGATGATGAAGAAGCTGCAAAGTTCACCACATCTGCCGAAAGGCGTTTCTCTGCCAATTCAAACGACAAACGGGTTCGCGTGGAATTTTCAAAGAAAATATTGGCAATGGTTACATCGCGCAAAGAAGGCACCTTCTTAATTGGTCGGTTTAAAACGGATTTAAAAGTATCGGCCGTTTCAAATATCAGCTCAATATCTGCCCGGTTTAAATCTTTTATGCCTAATAAGTGCCTTGTGCTTAGTCCTGCCATTTCTTTTTTATTTCGGATTTCGGAATTTCGATTTCGGATTTATTTATTTTTGATTACCTGATTTTTCGAAATTTCGATTTCGGATTTTTATTTTTTTATTTCTAATTTATTAAGCCTTTGCTTTTCCTTTGCCGTTTTGCCTATTGCGGTAAATATGGCTGTAAGTTCATTAGCTTCTTTTTTTAGTGCTGATATATTGGTTGAATTTATAAGTCCCGCTTCTTCCATTAGCTCCAACCAATAGATCGACTCATCGGCTTCTTCTTCAACTATAATTATTTTATTTATAAAATCAGCAGTAGATTTGCCTCTGCATGCTGACCTGTAATTTGCTCCAATTGATGTAGCGCATCTTATTAATTGATTTGATAAAACATCAAGGGAACGTTTTCGAGGAAGCTCTTCTATAAATTTTATAATATCTACAGAAAACTTTTGAGTTCGTCGTTTTAGTTCTGCTTTATCCATTCTGCAAATCAAAAATCATCTTAAATAAATCCGAAATTGAACATCCCAATTCCGAAATCACTCTGATACCAATACAATCTTATCTTCCCCATCTGTATCCTTCCAGCTCACCACCACTTTTTGCGATGCTATAGAATCTACCTCAATTCCCACATAATCTGCGGCTACCGGTATATGGCGCGAATATCGCCTGTCAACTAAAGTTAATAGCTCTATTTTCTCGGGGCGACCAAAGGCTTGCATAGCATCCATGGCTGCACGGATGGTGCGGCCTGTCCAGAGCACATCATCCATCATGATCACTTTTTTACCTTCTATAATAAAATCTATCTTGGTTTGATTGGGCACCAACGGCGATCCCTGTCTGCGGAAATCGTCGCGATAAAATGTGATGTCAAGATCGCCCTGCATAATTGTTTTTCCGGGAAGGATCTTCCGAAGTTCTTCAGCAACCCGGCGTGCTAAATAAATGCCACGCGGCTGTATACCTATCAATACCGAACCTGAAAAATCGTTATGATTTTCAATTAACTGGCGACATAAACGTTGTATGGTAATCTGAAATTTTTGACCGTCGAGCAGCGTAAGATTTTGCATCGTATGGGTGGATTTGGGCAAAAGTAGTAAATAGTTTTCAGTTTTAGGTGATGAGTTTTTAAACCCGGATTCAGCCTAAGCCGGCTAAAGCGCATTTATTTTTTTAACCTGCCAATTTCTTCAAAGCCAGCATCGCCTTATCCGCATCCTTCTTCGCAACAAAAATATGATCATGATAATAAGCTGCTACAACATTACAACTAATATTTTCGGCTGCCAATGCATTGGCAAAAGCGGCAGTAAGCCCGGTTGCAGCTAATGAGGAGTGAATGGTTAAAGTTATCCAGGCGGCAATGTATTCGTATTTTAATTCCAGTTGATCAGCAACTTCCTTTTTAAGAATGACGGTGATTGCTTCCTCTTCCCTGAAAAAACCTAAAATATCTTGGGTGTCAATAGTATTAATATCAGCTACTGTACAATAAACATAATCGCCTCCATTAAGTACAGGCGTCATGTTTTTTAACAGGGTATTGAGATTGGTTTCTCCGGGCATAGTTTAGCAAACATGAGTCATTTTGTTTTCTATAACAAATAGAAACACTAAAAATTATGTTTGAGTGTAAGGATCAATAAGTTTTAATCCTTTAATGCTTCTAAAATCATTCACATTATGTGTTATCAAGTGAAGTTTCATTACTATTGCAGTAGCAGCAATAATGGCATCAGGAAGTTTATTCTTATATTTTCTTCGTATTTCTATAGTTTTTGAAGTTATATCATCATCCATGTTAATAATATAAGCTTCATCCACAAATGCTATAATCTGCTCGGGAACATTTGAAATACTTAAAAGTTCAATTTTGTTGATTATCGAGATTTGCGGGAATGAATCTATAATAGCGGATAAATGCGCGTAAGCTTTTTCAGGAAGTTTTAATGCCGAAAAATCAATTATTACGTTTGTGTCTAATAGGTATTCCTGTCCCATTCGCTACGTATTTGATTCAATTCTGCTTGCATCTCATCTGCTTTTTCGGCAGAAACGCTGCCTTTTAATAGAGCAGACAGTTTTGAAGTTTTTTTGACGTCATGGTTAACTACTTGAATCAGATCTAACGCCTCAAGATCTTCTATAAGCTTAAGCGTTTTGCTATCTTTTACTTTTATAGTTAATGTGGTCATCATCGCTTTGTTTTTAATCAAATTTACAATATTCTGTACACATATTCTTTTATTTTTTGAGCATAAAAAAAGCCCTCCCGAATTAACGGAAGGGCTTGTAAAATATGCTTCAGTTAAAGCTTATGCTTCTTCTTCAGGTTCAACTGCTTTTGTAGCAGGGGCTGGCGCAGCTTTGCGGGCTTTGTTTTCAGCACCTTCCATTTGCTCTTTTAACTGAGCTAACACGCTAAGGTCACCTAAGGTTGATTTCTCAACTGATTCTTTCACTTTTTTAACCGCGTTGCTTGCAGATTTTGCTTCTTTTTTGCGGTTTTCAAATTCCTGTACGCGGGCATCAGCACGGGCTTCTTCCCAGATACGTGAGTGTGAAATAACTATACGTTTGTTTTCTTTGTTAAATTCAATGATCTTGAATTCAGCAGCTTCTTCGGCTTTAACGCTTTTGCCGTCTTCTTTAACCAGGTGTTTGGTTGGCGCAAAGCCTTCAACACCGTAAGGTAAAGCTACGATAGCACCTTTGTCAGTCACTTTTAACACGGTACCTTCATGTATTGAATCAATAGTGAAGATGGTTTCAAAAGTATCCCAAGGGTTTTCTTCAAGCTGTTTGTGGCCTAAGCTTAATTTACGGTTATCTATGTCAAGTTCTAAAACAACCACGTTTAATTTTTCACCAACTTTAGTGAATTCATTAGGGTGATTTACTTTTTTAGACCATGATAAGTCAGAGATGTGGATTAAGCCGTCGATGCCGTCTTCCAGTTCAACAAACACACCAAAGTTGGTCATGTTTTTAACTGTAGCAACGTGGGTAGTGCCAATAGCGTATTTCTCGCCAGCATTTTGCCATGGATCAGGGGTTAATTGTTTAACACCTAATGACATTTTGCGCTCGTCGCGGTCAAGTGTTAACACTTGTGCTTCAATCTCATCACCAACTTTCAGGAATTCCTGAGGGTTGCGTAAGTTTTGCGACCATGACATTTCTGATACGTGGATTAAACCTTCAACACCAGGGATGATTTCAAGGAATGCACCGTAATCAGCAACAGTAACAATACGTCCTTTAACTTTAGATCCTATAACGATAGTTTCGTCAAGGCTCTGCCAAGGATGCGGAGTTAATTGTTTTAAGCCCAAAGCAATACGTTTTTTCTCGTCATCAAAATCAAGAACAACAACGTTGATCTTTTGATCCAATGATAAAATTTCGCGTGGATGCTCAATACGGCCCCATGAAATATCAGTAATGTGTAATAAACCATCAACACCACCAAGGTCAATAAATACACCAAAGTCTGTAATGTTTTTAACAGTACCTTCCAATACCTGTCCTTTTTCCAGACGGGCAACAATTTCTGTTTTTTGGTTTTCTAAATCGTCTTCGATCAGCACTTTGTGCGATACTACAACGTTTTTGAATTCGTGGTTGATCTTAACAACCTTGAATTCCATTGTTTTACCTACGTACACATCGTAATCCCTAATAGGTTTAATATCGATCTGTGAGCCAGGTAAGAAGGCTTCAACGCCCATAATGTCAACAATTAAACCACCTTTAGTTCTGCTCTTCACAAAACCAGTTATGATTTCATCATTATCAAGGGCTGAATTAATGCGCTCCCATGATTTTTGAGTTTTTGCACGTTTACGTGAAAGTACTAACTGACCGTTAGCATCTTCCTGTGATTCTACAAATACATCAACTGTGTCACCGATCTTAAGATCAGGTGTATCACGGAATTCTGAAACTGAAACTAAACCATCTGATTTAAATCCTACGTTCAGAACTACATCTTTGTTGTTAACGTTAACAACAGTACCGGTGATAATTTCGCCTTTGGTGATAGAGCTGAAAGTTCCATCATACATTTTCTCAAATTTTTCACGGTCGCTATCGCTGTAGTTACCAAATTTTTTGTCATCTGCATCCCAGTCGAAATCTTCGCTTGGTGTAACTGCAATTTTTGACTTGATCTCTTCGATAGAGATTGAATCAGCCTCTGATTCAATTGTTTCCTTTTCGCCAGATGCGGTAACTGTACCCAGTTCAGCTTCTTTCGCTTTTAATTCTTTTTCTGCTTCTTGTTTTTTTGCCATTAAATAATTTTTCTCCTTTTCCCAATTTGTTAATTGGGACTGCAAAGGTACAGACATAATTTTATTTAAAAAAGAATATTTTAATGTTAATTACTGATATTTAAGGCTTTTTGAGCTGAATAGACAAGAATTGAGGCATTTGGGAGCAGGGAATAAAGGCAAAAGACTGATTTTATGCGTATGATGCGCTGGGGCAATCGTATTAAGTAGTTGCTAATTTCACCTCTATCTCGGCAAAAATCGACATAAAATCCTCCAGCAGGTAATTACGGTAATTATTCAGCACCTCATTCATAGCGGCTTCCTGCCGGGTTGTAAAAGGATTTTGCCATATGCGCATGCAGATGCGTTTAAGGGCATAGGCTATCTGGTGGGTTTCGGCATAGGTATGCAGGTATTGGCTTTTTTTAAACTCCCCGTAAAATTTGAAGAATGCACTACTGTCATCCAGGCCCGAAAAGGTTAAAAACTCATCAATAATCCCGATTTTACAACCTGATAAATGCGCGTAAAAATCATCAACCTTAATTTTACCGGTGGTAAGCAGCAGGTTATCAATAATAAGCTCCAGCGCTATATGCCCCAAAAAGAAAGGTTTTACAGGGGAGCCCTCAATAGCGGGCAGCAATTGTTTTTTTAACTCGTGCGAGTGGGTTAAAAAAAAATCGGACGAGTGAAAATAACGGTCAACCGCCAGGTGCTTGTTCCAGCCGGTTATAATTGAATTAACATCATTATCCGCGTGATGAAGCTTTTCGGGGTGAAGAACAATGTGCTTATCGGCATTTTTAAGCAGGTCGGGCAGTACGGTTCCCAATACATGGTAACAATTACGGGTATCCTTGTCGAAATAATAATGCGATAAAAAATTCATAAGCGCTGTGATGCAAAATACCCTGTTTTGCTCAATATACAAAGATTAAGTAATTATTTGAAATAGATTTTACCTGCAGTTAACCGTTTATGAATTATTCTGAATGTATCATTTTAGAATAATCTGCTTTAGCTTTATATCTTTGCAGCTTTTGAAACAGCACTTAATATGAACTTTGTTGAAGAATTACGCTGGCGGGGCATGCTGCATGATATTATGCCCGGAACCGAAGACCTGTTAAATAAAGGTATGGTTGCCGGTTATATAGGTTTCGACCCAACTGCAGATTCGTTACACGTTGGCAGCCTGGCGCAGATCATGACCATGATCCACTTTCAGCGGGCAGGTCACAAACCTTTTGCGCTGGTTGGCGGCGCCACAGGTATGGTAGGCGATCCATCGGGTAAATCGCAGGAACGTAATTTACTTTCTGAAGATGCTTTAGAACATAATTTAAATGGTATTAAAAAGCAACTGGAGAAATTTTTGAATTTTGATTGTGGCGCCAACAGCGCCGAAATGGTGAATAATTACGATTGGTTTAAAGATTTTTCGTTCCTGAACTTTATCCGCGATGTAGGTAAACACATTACTGTTAATTATATGATGGCCAAGGATTCGGTTAAGAACCGTATCGGCGGCGATACCGGGATGTCGTTCACTGAGTTTAGTTACCAGTTGGTACAGGGCTATGATTTTTACTATCTCTGGAAAAATAAAAATTGCCTGCTTCAAATGGGCGGAAGCGACCAATGGGGAAATATTGTTACCGGCACCGAGCTGATTCGCAGAAAAGATGCGGGTGAGGCTTATGCTATAACCACCCAATTGATCAAAAAATCTGATGGTACCAAGTTTGGTAAAAGCGAAGGAGGTAACATCTGGCTCGATCCCGAAAAAACATCGCCGTACAAGTTTTACCAGTTTTGGCTAAATACAAGCGATGATGATGCGAAAACCTACATCCGCATATTTACCCTGTTTGATGAGGGAGTAATAAAAGCTCTTGAGACCGAACAAGACGTCGCACCACATACCCGCGTACTGCAGAAAGCATTAGCTAAGGATATCACTATCCGTGTACATGGCGAAGCGGAATTTGAAAAAGCTATCAAATCGTCGGAGTTTTTGTTTGGAAATGTAGGCATCGAGTTTTTAAATGAGCTCAACGAAGCAGAGGTGCTGGCTTTGTTTGCCGGTGTACCTAACTACACTATCGTTTTAGCCGAATTACAGGAAGGTATAAACGTTACCGATCTACTGGCTGCAAAAACAGCGGTTTTCCCGTCAAAGGGCGAAGCAAAAAAAATGATAGCAGGTGGCGGAACTGCCATTAATAAGGTGAAGGTTGTTACAGCCGATGACATTTACAATGCAGATTCATTGATTAACGGAAAGTTTCTTGTTATACAAAAAGGCAAAAAGAATTACTTTTTGATTGTGGCAGAATAAATGTCTGATCACATAAAAGGCAATTAAATAGCGATGGATTTGAACCCATCGCTATTTTTGTTTGAATAAATTTTAAAATCAGACAAATGGTAATTATATTTGTATATATGTCGTACAAAATAAAGCCAGAAACCAAAAATGAGCTTAAGGAGCCAATGGTAGCTTATGGCGTCCAGGGTACAATGCCTTCATTTTATAATTTATTGGGGGGCACAAAATCATTAAAACTCACTACCGATTTTGATATCATTAACCTGGCCCGCAAGGGTTTTCCAAAAAGTGTTTTGCTTGCCCTGGCCAAAAAAATCTCCTTAAATATCCAGGAACTTGCCAATATTTTGCATATCAGCGAGCGCACGTTACAGCGTTACGAGGATGATGTCATTATTAAAACCGAGTACGCCGAGAAAGCCGTAGAGCTTGCCCGTTTATACACCCGTGGTGAAGAAGTTTTTGGCTCCATGGATAAATTTAAGATCTGGATAAAAACCCCCTCACTAATTTTTAAGGGCGAGGCGCCTGTTACTATCCTGGATACCTCTGCCGGCTTTGATATGGTTTTTAAAGAACTCGGCCGCATAGAACACGGCATTTTTGCCTGATGATACTATACCGTATTGTTAATTGTAAATACGCCGATGACCTGAGCGGTAATGGCGCACGCTTATACGGCGGCAGATGGAACAGCGAAGGTAAACCTATGCTTTACCTGGCTTCGTCGAGGGCATTGGCCGTACTTGAGGTACTGGTGCATTTAACACCAATGATTGTTCCCTATGATTTTTGCCTTACCGAAATTAAATTGCCAGCCGATAGCATTACCACGCTTGACACAGCTTTATTACCTGCAAACTGGCGGGATGTATCCCCGCCGATAATTTTACGTGAAATTGGCGATGACTTTTTAAAGAAACAGCAACATTTATTAATGAAGGTACCATCATCTGTTGTACCAGCCGAGTATAACTACCTGCTTAACCCCCTGCATCCTGAAGCCAAATCAGTAAAGCTTTTAACAAAAGCCCCTTTTAGTTTTGATGAAAGACTCCTTTGAGAGTTGTTAAGCCTTTCCTGTTTTTAATAACCCAGGTCACATTTTCTCCTCCTCCTGCCCTACCTTTCAATTAAAAAATGTACCGTAAAACAAAAAAGCTGCCCCTTTTTGAGACAGCTTCTTTTGTTTTGGTTATAATATGACTATTTACCCAGTTTTGCTTTCAAATTTTCATCAATTGCAGCTAAAAACTCCTCGGTATATAAATAATCGGTACCATGCTGTACTTTTGGTTTAATGGTAATGGCCAAATCTTTGGTCATTTTACCGCTTTCAACAGTTTCAATACAAACTTCTTCCAAAGCTTTGCAAAAGTCAATAAGTTCCTGGTTTTTATCCAATATACCACGAAACTCCAAACCTCTTGTCCATGCAAAAATTGATGCGATTGGGTTAGTTGAGGTTGGTTTGCCAGCCTGGTGTTCACGGTAGTGGCGTGTAACGGTACCATGCGCAGCTTCGGCTTCCATTACAGTACCATCTGGCGTAACCAGGGTTGAGGTCATTAATCCTAATGAACCAAAGCCTTGCGCTACGGTGTCTGATTGTACATCACCATCGTAGTTTTTACAGGCCCATACAAAGTTGCCATTCCATTTTAAAGCCGACGCAACCATGTCATCAATTAAACGGTGCTCATAGGTAATGCCGGCATCAGCAAACTTTTGTTTATAATCTTCCTGGTAAATAGCTTCAAAAATATCTTTAAAGCGACCATCATATTTTTTAAGGATGGTATTTTTGGTTGATAAGTATAAAGGCCAGCCTTTCATCAATGCCTGGTTAAAGCATGCGTGTGCAAAGCCTTTTATTGATTCATCGGTATTGTACATCGCCAGGGCTACACCATCGCCCTTAAAATTATACACTTCAAATGATTGCTCTGCAGCGCCATCTTCGGGGGTGAAAGTAATGGTTAATTTACCTTTGCCTTTGGTTACAAAATCGGTAGCGCGGTACTGATCGCCAAAAGCATGACGGCCAATACATATAGGAGCTGTCCAGTTTGGTACCAAACGCGGAACGTTTGCCATAACAATAGGCTCGCGAAAAACAGTACCATCCAGGATATTACGGATAGTTCCGTTTGGCGAACGCCACATTTGTTTCAGGCCAAACTCTTCAACACGCTGCTCATCGGGTGTAATGGTGGCACATTTTATACCTACACCATATTTTAAAATAGCATTTGCGGCATCAACTGTAACCTGATCGTTGGTTTCATCGCGATACTCAATACCAAGGTCATAGTATTTTATATCCAGATCAAGGTAAGGGGTAATTAATTTGTCTTTGATAAATTTCCAGATTATTCTGGTCATTTCGTCGCCATCCAGCTCAACTACCGGATTTTCTACTTTAATTTTTGACATATCAGATGTTGTTGTTTTATTTAAATGGCTTCAAATATATTAATTTGAGTTTATCAATTTAATTAAATAGTACATGAAAATGATTGATTGCGTTATAGTGACGATTTATTAGCATAGTTTATTGTTTTTATAAACTTTGATGCTATTTTTATAAAATTAAACGTTAATAACTCAAACCGACTGCAAACCAAAGCTCGGTTGTTACATTATGATAAAACTAATATCAAAAACCATCATTATACTAACCTTATGTACAACCTCGTTTTTGGCGAAAGCTCAAATTGGATATGATTACGCCCAGTATGATCTTGGTGTAGCTGGAAGTGCTAACATAGCTGCCAATTCAGATGTACAAACCTACAAAGTAACGCCTGCCGTTCACTTTAACTTTAATTACAACCAGTCACCATTTGTTAACTATGTATTTGAGTTCCAGGTTGGCCGTTTAGAAGGTGGCGATTCACTTAAAACCACATCGGGCCGGCAGTTTGAAAACCATTTTGCGGCTTTTTTATTCAGGGCACAGTTGCAAGCGGGCGAATTTATAGATTACTCAACAAGCCCGTTTATGAACGTGATGAAAAACTGGTATACATCGGTTGGCATTGGTTATATGGTAAATCACATAGTTGCTAAAAGCAATGATATCCGTGTTGCGGAAGGATATACTTTACCCGGCGATAATAATGCCCAGGTACCTTTTATACCTTTGCGTTTAGGTTATGAGTTTAAGCTTTTTAATAATTATAGCCAGCCAAGTGTTAAAATTGATATCGGCTATCAATATAATTTGGTATTGAGCGATAATCTTGACGGTTACGCCACAGGCTCAACTACTCACGATGCTTATGCGCAATTTACAATAGGTGTAAAATTTGCCGTTGGCGGGGTAACATCGTACCGTAAACAGATCCATTATTAATTATCCCCCGTTGATTTTATTTTTAGTTGCATTTAATTGATTTTTTGGCAAGGTTTTTTCTGTACATTTAATATAAAATACCAAACCCATGAACAACCAAAATATTATTGACGGTTATGATGACGACGATGACGCATCAACTGATAATATCAATGACAGGGACAGGACGTTGAGAGATGAACTTGGAGAAACCACTGATAAAGAAGATCTGAATTATAACGCCGAAGAAGACAGCTTTGAATACGATGTAAAAAGCGATGACCCGGATTATGATCATCCCGATCCTTACAAAACATCGGTAAAAAACGGTGAGGATATGAACTCTACCTATGATGAGGCTAATCCCTATGATACGGCTGATGGTGAATATTCGGGAAAAAGATCAATTGAAACAGATGTAGATGACCTGGCCATGCACATTGATAATGGCGATATCACCGAGGTTGACCCCGTAGACGCCGCACTGGCCCATACCCCCGAAGATGACAGAGATGACCTTGACGAAGAAGGTTACCCAAAGAATGATGAATTTTTAAAATAGAGTGGTCGGTTTTAAGAATTAAAATTTACTACTCAGTCCATCAATCAAAATCAAGATTAAAGCGGTTACGCAACTCCATCAATTGCGGATTACGGGATGCCATGTGCTGAAACTTCTCGCTTGTTGTATAAGGCTTCCGCACAACTTCCTGTTCGTCAACCCGGGCATTTACCTCGATAGTAAAGTTGTTTAACCTGCTCCGTAAAAAGTTGTGCATCTCTGCCCGTTCTTCCTTAAATAGGTTTTCCTGTACTTTATTGCCCACTAAAACTTCAAACTCATACGGTTTTATCATTCGGGGGGCATTGGAGGTAAAAATGGTAACAAGGTTCTTTTTACCATCGGCCTTTACTTTAGCAGCAAAATCACTCCAATGTTCTAAAAAACTGTCCATAGTAAACTCCTCACGGGCGTCGCCTTTTAAATAAGGGTCTTCTTCTTCAAGTATCTCCTCTTCAGTTTTGCCGGCATCCGTTAACGATGGTATAGAGAAAGAACCTAAGCTGGGACTGGGGATAAATATTTTGGGCTTTTCGGTGGTAGCAGGAGCAGCTTCTTTTACCGGTGTTGATACATTTACCGGTGCCGGCGGATTACCCGGAACCTGCGTGGTTTTATTATAAACAGGTGGCAAATCGCTTAATACACCTGTTTCATTGATGGTTTTGCTCTCCTGCGGCGTTGCTATTACTGAGGTATCAGGTTTTTTTTTTAATGGCCCTTCAGTAGCGGGCGTTGCGGTTAGCGGTGTGGTAGCCATATTAAAGGCCGATGGCAAATGGCACATCTTGAGCAAAGCCAACTCAACCTGCAGGCGCTGATTTTTACTCAGCTTATAACTCACATCGCATTGGTTGGCAATATTCATGGCCGAGAGCAGGAATGATACCGAACCTGCCTGTGATTGCTGCAGGTATTTATTCTTGATCCCTTCACTTACCTCTAACAATTTCAACGTAGATTGATCCTTACTTACCAGCAGGTTACGAAAATGCTCGCTTAGGCCGGCAATAAAATGCGCCCCATCAAAACCCCGCGACAGGATCTCATCAAAAAACAACAGCACTTTTGCTGTATCCTCTTTAAGCAGGCTTTCGGTTATACTAAAATAATAATCGTAGTCAAGTATGTTCAGGTTATCAATAACAGAACGGTAGGTTACCTTACCGCCCGAGAAACTAACGATCTGATCAAACATCGATAGCGCATCCCGTAAACCACCATCTGCCTTTTGGGCTATAATATGTAGCCCGTCGGTTTCATAGCCAATGTTCTCTTTCCCGGCAATTGATGCCAGGTGCCCGGCCATATCATCAACCCTGATACGGTTAAAATCAAATATCTGGCAGCGCGATAGTATGGTAGGCAGTATTTTATGTTTCTCGGTAGTGGCCAATATAAATATGGCATAATGAGGCGGCTCTTCCAGCGTTTTCAGAAAGGCATTAAAAGCCGCCTGCGATAGCATATGCACCTCATCAATAATATAAACTTTGTAACGCGCAGCTTGCGGCGGTATACGCACCTGTTCAATAAGGCTACGAATATCATCAACCGAGTTGTTGGATGCAGCATCAAGCTCATGTACGTTAAAGGAGTTGCCATTTTCAAAGGCTTTGCATGATGGGCACTCGCCGCAGGCTTCGCCATTTGGCTGTAAATTAGTACAGTTAATAGTTTTGGCCAATATACGCGCACAGGTAGTTTTACCCACACCACGCGGACCACAGAACAAAAATGCCTGCGCCAGCTGGTTATTTTTAATGGCATTTTTGAGCGTATTGGTTATATGTTGCTGACCAACAACGGTTTCAAAAGTAGCCGGGCGATACTTACGGGCCGAAACAATGAAATTATCCACAGCCGCTAAGTTAACAAGAAAATGCTTTAAGTTAAAGTAGCAATGAAACGAATGTTAAGATATTGATGCACTTCTATTGCAGGTCATCATCGGGCAGGTGATCATCATCCTCGGGGTCGGGTCCATCACCGTCATCTACTACCAGTACCTCATGCAGATCGTCCTCGGCATCCAGCTGATCGTCAAAATCTTCGTCGTCCTCATCGTCCCAGTCGCCTTCAATAGCATCATCACCGCGGGGAGATAAAAGGGCCGTGGTTGTAAACTTCAATTCCGCTATATCAGTATTTTGAAAAGTGATTAACTGCATCATTGGGTCTTTTAGTATTTACAGGCAACTAACTGATATGTTTTGATTTTTCATAAAAGATCCGCAGCCAAAACTTCTTTTACGCTATATAATCATAAAGAATCAAACAGCTTATGCTGAAAAAGTGCAATTCCTTTTTGTGTATTTACAGTACCACAGGCAGCCATTAAAACAATAATTAAAAACAGCAAAAAAAATTTCATGAGATTTTTTGCCAACAGTATATCTTTTGAGATTTTATATACGCAAACAAATTGATTTTCAAGTTAAAAATACTTGATAACTAAAAATAATCTTCTTACATTTGCAGCCCCGTAATAGCGGGTAATTAATTAAAAATCAAAGTATAATAATGCAACAGTACGAAATCGTGATCGTTCTAACCCCGTTGTTATCAGAAGAAACAGCTAAAGAAGGCATTGCCAAATTTAGCAAAATCTTAACTGATGGCGGAGCCGAAATTGTCCAGGAGGATAATTGGGGTTTGAGAAAATTAGCGTACCCTATTCAAAAAAAGACTACAGGGTACTATCACTTAACTGAATTTAAGGCTCCGGGTGAATTAATTAACAAATTGGAGATTGAATTAAGGCGCGATGAGCGTGTTTTGCGTTTCCTGACCATAGCTTTGGATAAACATGCCATTGCTTACAATGACAAAAAACGCAGCGGTGCCTTTAACAAGAAACCTAAAGCAACAGAGGAGGCTTCAAACTAATGGCAAACGATCAAATTAAATACGTTACCGCTCCAAAAGTGGAGGATAACCGTAAAAAATACTGCCGTTTTAAAAAGAATGGTATTAAGTATATCGATTACAAAGACGCTAACTTTTTATTAAAGTTTATTAACGATCAGGGTAAAGTATTACCACGCAGGTTAACTGGTACTTCATTAAAATTTCAGCGTAAAGTGGCCCAGGCTGTTAAACGTGCCCGCCACATTGGTTTATTACCTTACGTTACAGATTCATTAAAATAATAGGAGATTTAAGAAATGGAAGTTATTTTAAAACAAGATGTAAAAAACCTGGGTGATAAAGACGATGTAGTAAACGTTAAACCAGGTTATGGCCGTAACTACCTTTTACCTAAAGGTTACGCTATATTAGCTACTGTAAGCGCTCGTAAGGTTTTAGCTGAAAACTTGAAACAAGCTCAGTTTAAACAAGAAAAAATCCGCAAGGATGCTGATGCGATTGCTGCCCGTTTAGAAGGTGTTAAACTTAACATTGGCGCTAAAGCCGGTGAAAGCGGAAAAATCTTCGGTGCTATCAACACTATCCAAATTGCTGATGCATTGAAAAAAGAAGGCTTTGAGGTTGACCGTCGCCGTATCACTTTTGATCAGGAGCCAAAGTTTGTTGGTGATTACATCGCAAACGTAAACCTGCACAAAGAAGTTAAGGTACAGATTCCTTTCTCGGTAGTAGCTGAGTAATTTATATTTCGGAATTCGGATTTATATTTCGGATTTTGAGTTTAATTTTAGATTTTTAAAAGGTGTTTTGCTATGCAAAGCACCTTTTTCATTTTATTAGAAACTTATTATAAATAGTGCAGCGCAATTACAACTCCCCCAGGAAAACAAATTCGAAACCCAATAACCGGCCCACAAAATCAAAAAGCAGGTTTGGTGGCATTTTTAAACTCATATTCAGGTTGGTTAAACTGGCATTTATCCTTTTTGTTGGCCTTAGTTTGTTTGGGGTACTATTATTTCGCTTTGTTCGTCCACCCTTTACCTGGCTCATGATAGAGCGTGGTTTTCAACAAAAAGCCCGTGGTGTGGATTGGAAGATTGATAAGCAATGGAAAAGCTTAGACGAGATCTCTGACAACATGAAGCGCGCTGCAGTAGCGGCCGAAGATCAGACCTTTTTAGAACATCACGGTTTTGATTTCCACGCTATAGAAAAAGCTATCGAAAAAAACCAACATAGTAAAAAACTGATAGGCGGAAGCACCATATCGCAACAGGTTGCCAAAAACGTTTTTCTGTGGGAAGGTCGTTCCCTCCTGCGAAAAGGCATTGAAGCTTATTTTACAATACTGATAGAGGTTTTTTGGAGCAAGAAACGCATTATGGAAGTTTACCTCAACGAAATTGAAATGGGCGATGGTATTTACGGTATCGAGGCTGCATCACAGGCCTATTTCCATAAACCGGCATCCGATCTAACTAAACATGAAGCGGCGGCTATAGCTGTTATTTTTCCAAGTCCGCTTAAGTGGTCGGCAACTAACCCTACCCGTTATTTAAAACACAGGCAGTACTTAATCATGAAGAATATGAGGAGGCTGGGACCATTGGATTTTTAGCCTTCCTACCCCCCCTAAAGGGGGAATAAAAGCTCCTTAATTTCTTATCCCTAGGGGGTTAGGGGGTTTCTATTTATACTTCCAATTCCTTGATTTACCCTCCGCAAGCCACTCAGCAGCGGTCTCCATACGCTTTAGGCGGGTAGCATCGCTTTTGGCATCAACAATCCACTCTACATACTCTTTTTTGTGCGAATAGCCGGATTGCTCAAATTTTAGTTTGGCCTCGGGGTAGCCGGTTAAAAATTCAGTGAAATATTCTGGTACAACCAATTCTGTTTTCGGCGCCGACGCTCTCTTTATTGCTTCGGGTGTTTTTTTGCCGATTTCATTCAATGCAATAGCCTGCAGTATAAAATCCTGTAAAATTTCTTTTGAAGGCAGGTCGTCTATTTTGGTAATACGGCCAAAACTTCCGGCAGAACCATCTCCAATACTTAATGCGTTATTAGGATCATTTAGTAACGAAGCCTTCCAAAAACCAAATGAGCAATGCTCTTTGAAAGCCGCCATCTGGCATACCACGCCTTTGTAATCAAAAAACGGGAAACCCCACTTAATTGATTCAGTCAACAAGGGAGATGTTTCGTGTACAAGTGCCCTTAAATAATTCAGGATTGGTTTGGCAAAATCGGGAGCCTTTTCAATAAAAGCATCTACCCTGCTATCGTATTGTTCCATCAATAAATTTAGTAACAAATTGTTAAACTGCAATGACGTTTGTAACCTTTTAAGGGTATTTTGCATCTTAGCTAAAGTAGATAATCCCATTGCATAAAATGCTGTAAAACTATGGCCACAAGATCATTTAACGTATTTGCAGGAATCATCACCCTGTTATTTTTTGTTCAAACCGGCTACTGCCAGGTAAAAAGCACTTCGCCCAGTCCTTTTACCGATAAGGATATGGTTTCATGGGACTACAGCTCAAAGGTGATTGGCGAAGATTATACCATATATGTACATTTCCCTCCGGGGTATGACACAACAAAAACAAAATATCCCATGCTGTACATGACGGATGGCGACTGGAATATGACCGTTGCCATGAACTGCTTTAATATGCTAAGGCAGGACTATGAAACCACCGAAGCTCTCATTGTAGGTATAGGATACGGCAGCAGGCCAAACAAACGAAACCGCGACCTTGACCCAAAAACAGGCGGACCAAAATTTTTATCATTTATTGAGCAGGAAGTGATCCCTTTTGTTCAAAGCAAATACCGGGTAAACGATAATAAAGCTTTATACGGCTATTCCTTTGGCGGAATGTTCACAACTATGGTGCTGTTTCAACATCCGGGTTTATTTAATATGGTGTTTATAGGCGCCCCCGGAAATAATGGCAGAGAACTGGTCCCATCGGCAAAAAAATATTTTGCCAATAATAAAGATCTTAACTGTAAAGTGTTTGCCGGTGTAGGATCATATGAACACGAAACAGCCCAAAATATTGAACTATTTAAGAACTACATGGAAAAGCAGAACTGTAAAGGTTTTGAAATTGCCACAGCGATAACTCCAAATGCAGGTCATGGTGCCGCATTGGCGCAGGTGATGCAAAACGCAATAGCCTTTGCCTACTGCAAAAAACACAAAGCCATCCCGATAATGGTAAAGGAGCTTGAACAATATACCGGCGACTATGTGATTGCAGGAGATGCCAAAAATAAATTTAAACTATACTCAACCGGTAATAAACTATATTTCAGGCAGAATGACCAGCTACCTATAGAATTTGCCCCCTATGCCAAAGATTCGTTCTTTATGTATGAGGATGAAAAGGCCGATATCACTTTTAAAACAGAAGGGGCTAAAATGTATATATTATTTAGCTTCCCCAATGAGAAACCAACACGGCTGGATAAAACCAAATAGGTTATAATCTTGAGCCAAGCAGCCCGTTTAGTTCCGGATGATGTTGTGAAGTTAAAAACTCGGTAATGGTAAACCTGGCCAGTTCATGTTTATAAAAAGGATCTTCGGTGATAATTTTTTCTATTTCTTGTTTTGAACCGGCTATTGCCAAAATAATTCCGCCTGTGCGCGGTACTTTACGACCTGATGCTATAAATACATTTTCCTTATAGTATTTTTTTAAATACTTTACATGAGCAGCCATGTGGGCATCAAGTTCTTCAAGAGGGACAATGTAGTTGAGATCGATGATAAACATACTTTGTAATTTCAGAATTTCGATTTAAAGCATTCGCTATTGAGTAACCAAATCCCTAAACAACTGTATGTGCCAGCTGTTTTTAAACGGCGCTTCCCATTTGGTTTCCAGTTCGATTAGGTTTTGTACCATGTTATTGTAAACAATGGTTTCGGTATTTATTTTACCTTGCTTAATCATATCCTCAAACGCGTGCCGTGGCAATGATATTATTTCTTCGCCATCGCGATAAGCCAGGTTAAACCTATCAAATAGGTTAATGTTAAAATGCTGTTCTATCTGCTTCATAAAATGAACCGACTTATCAATAGAGCAACCACTGGCACCAGCCTGGCTTTCATCAACAATCAGGATCAGGAAACGGTTATGCCGCACCTCGCCTTTGGCCTTCAACTGGTTATTGTGGGCAGTCCAGCCAGTGGTAAATTTATCCAGTTCCTGCCGTATTTGCTGTACCTCCTGGTCGGTCAATTTTTTATCGGCCTGGTAGATCCAAACTCTTGAGTGTTGAGAAAATTCCATTTACAAAAATATCAATTTATTAACTTCGGGTTACATTTTGTTGTCATGAAAACATCAATCTTGCCATCAATTAAAAAAAACGTAGTAATTATAGCAATATTGGCCTTCAGCGGCTTCATTTACGGTTTTAAACCGGGCATGGGTGAACTGGAATGGCTAAGCTGGAGCAATAAATGCCTGTTGGAGTCATACAACCCTCCACCTGATATACAGCTAAAAAAGTGGGAACTCATCCTTACCAACGATTATTTTTTGCGTTTGAGGAAAACTTATCCACATGACCGTCAAGAGTATTTTTCGTTCAATTTACACCGCCTCAACAACGTTGAATACCTGGGAAACGACACAACAGGAACCCTTAAACTGAGCACCTTAGCCGACGATATCATAGTTCAAACTTACGAAAATCCTAAGGGTGATATTGATTCCATGGCAACTACCCTGGAACTACCGGTAAAGAATATGAGTCCGGCACGTTTAGATAGTTTGAAAAATGCGCTAAATTATTTTAAGGTGAAAGGCTTATAACCCATTCGCCCTAACGGTGATCTCGGCAATATCCAGCACTTGTATCTGCTGATCCTTTTCATTGAGTTTAACGCCATCTGTAAGCATGGTCATACAAAACGGGCATGCGGAAGCCACCACCTGGGCTTTGACTGCTATAACCTCCTGGATCCGTTCCATGTTGATATCCTTTTTACCCGGTTCCGGTTCTTTAAACATCTGCCCGCCGCCCGCACCACAGCATAAGCCGTTTGATCTGCAGCGTTTCATCTCTACCAGCCCGGTATCCAGGATCTCCAGTGCTGCACGCGGAGCCTCGTAAACATTGTTGCCGCGCCCCAGGTAGCAGGGATCATGAAAAGTGATCTTTTTGCCTTTAAAACTTTCGCCTCCTTCGGCTTTTAGCTTACCCTCATCTATCAGTTGCTGAATTAGCTGGCTATGGTGAATCACTTCGTAATTACCACCCAGGCCCGGGTATTCGTTTTTAATGGTATTAAAACAATGCGGGCAGCCGGTCACAATTTTTTTGATATGGTAACCATCCAATACCTGGATATTGGTCATGGCCTGCATCTGGAACAAAAATTCGTTACCGGCCCGCTTGGCCGGGTCGCCGGTGCAGCTTTCCTCGGTACCCAACACGGCATAGCTGATACCCACATGATGCAGGATCTTACAGATATCGCGGGTTATTTTTTGTGCCCGCTCATCAAAACTACCCGCACAGCCCACCCAGAACAGTATCTCGGGCTCCCGGCCTTCGGCAGCCATTTGGGCCATGGTAGGTATCTTTATTTCGGATTTTTCGTTTTCCATTTCGGATTTATCATTTTACCATAGCATATAAACCATGGAGGTATTTGACTAACTGCAAACTTAAAGCTGCCTGCTACTTCTCCGCCCAGTTCAACCTGTCGGCCTGGCTATATTTCCAGGGGGCGCCGTTGTTTTCAACATTGCCAAACATGTTATTCAGGCTGGCAGGTGCCTGCGATTCTTCCATCACGATATAGCGGCGCATTTCGGTAATAATCTCCAATGGGTTAATATTTACCGGACAGGCCTCTACGCAGGCATTACAGGTGGTACAGGCCCATAATTCTTCCCGGCTGATATAATTATCAAGCAAGGCTTTGCCATCGTCATAGTCCTTCCCATGCTTATCCAGGTTATTACCCACTTCGGTGATCCTGTCGCGGGTATCCATCATGATCTTGCGGGGAGACAACAGCTTGCCGGTAATATTGGCCGGGCAAACACTGGTACACCTGCCACACTCGGTGCAGGTATAGGCATCCATCAGGTTTTTCCAGCTGAGGTCGGTTACCTCTTTAGCCCCGAAACGACCGGGAGTTGTAGCCTCGGGTACAAATGCCGGGTCCATTATCGCTTTTACCTCATTGGTTACCGATGCCATATTGGTAAACTTTCCTTTTTCATCCAGGTTAGAATAGTAAGTGTTCGGAAAAGCCAGCAGGATATGAAAATGTTTGGAATAAGGCAGGTAGTTTAAAAATGCCAGGATCCCGGTGATATGGAACCACCAGCATCCGCGCTCGGTCATTTCCAATACGGCTGCATGGCCGGGTAACAGCGGGGC
>NZ_JBFUKX010000022.1:0-92885 GCF_056400605.1 Mucilaginibacter sp. P5_A4
TTTTTATATTATTAATAGCTTGTGGAAGCGTTTTTATATTATTAATAGCTTGTGGAAGCGCTTTTGCTTACCACGTAATTCCCTAATTTTTACAGGATTAAGTGATAAACAATTCCGGTTTCCTGAACGTGTTTCGGCTAAAAACATGCCATAAAAATTATGGCGGCTGTACCTGAAAAATGGCCGAAAATTAAATTTGAGGATTTAAGAAAATGACAAAAACTGATTTGAGGTTTTTTAAAATTTAAAGATGCTTTTCGATCAATGAAAAAAATATCACCAGTTTTAAAGAAGTAAAAATTAAGATCGTAGAAAAGTTACAAATTCTTGATGCAAAAACCTGACATTATGAAAAATCAGGAATTTCAGCATCGAAAAATTCAAAATTAGCCTTCCAAAAACCATCTCGGATTTAAATTACAGCTGATTTATCATTTTTTATGAAAAAACAATACTTCAGTCCCACATATTTGACGCCCTTAGTATTTCGTGAATTTTTTTTGACAATTTGTCACCAGGCATGACACAGGCAGATTACACTGACAAAAATCTTGAAAAACCATGACAAAGCACAGCCAATCCTTAATACAGATCAAAAAAATAGCTTTAAACAGCCCATTTTACAGCGTGCCAAAACAAGAAGCAGTTTGCATTGAAAGATTACCGCAGAAAATCAGGCATGCTGTAATCCAACGGGCTACGGAAAGGGTTCAAAATTGAATTAAAAAAACCGGAAAGGTATTGGACATAAACAAGCCCGGGTTCATAATAAATCTTGTTTGCAATGGCGCTTTATCATATTTTTGAGATATGAAGCATATATCCATCTTAGTACCCAGGGGTGCAATTTTAGGTAGCCTTGAAGGTTCGCGGCAGCTACTAACACAAGTGAACCAGTTTTTTTTAGCAATGGGCAAAGAACCCGTTTTTAAGGTTGAACTGGTTGGCCTTGAAATGGAAACCCCTGTTAGCGGTGGCTGCTTTACAGCAAATGCCAACGTTTTATTTAAAGATGTTAAGAAGACCGACTTGATTATAATCCCTGCCGTTGATGGAGAAATTAACGCAGCTATCGAAAATAATAAAGCTTTTGTACCCTGGATAATTGAGCAATATAATAGTGGCGCCGAGGTGGCCAGTTTATGCATGGGGGCATTCCTGCTGGCCTCAACAGGTTTGTTAAAAGGTAAAAAATGTGCTACTCATTGGATGGCCGCCAATCAATTCAGAACAATGTTTCCGGATGTTAACCTGGTTACCGAAAAAATAATCACCGATGAACAGGGCATTTATTCCAGCGGTGGAGCATTCTCCTATCTTAACCTTATTTTATACCTGATAGAAAAATTTGCCGGTCGTGACATGGCTATTTTAAGTTCTAAGGTGTTCGCTATTGAAATGGAACGTACCAGCCAGTCTTCGTTCATTATTTTCCAGGGACAAAAAGACCATGCCGATGACCCTATAAAAAAAGCACAGGAATTTATTGAAAACAATTACCAGGAAAAGATCAGCGTAGAGCAACTGGCATCCATGTTTGCTTTAGGCAGGAGAAACCTGGAACGCCGCTTTAAAAAAGCCACCGCCAATACCGTAGCCGAATATATTCAGCGGGTAAAGATCGAAGCTGCCAAAGTAAGCCTGGAAAGGTCGCGCGATAATGTGAACGAGGTGATGTATAATGTAGGCTATACCGATAATAAAGCCTTCCGCACTACATTTAAACGTATAACAGGCCTGTCGCCCATTGATTACAGGAATAAATACCAGCGCGAGTATCTGAACTGATAATAAGCCCCCTGATAACAACATGAACCTGGCAGGAGCATATCATTCCGACTCGATAAAAAGGGTCGATAAGGCTTTATATACAGAACTTAACATCCATTCATGCCCCCGTTTCTTTTAAAAAATTGCTGAATGGTATCGGGCTTTGTCATCAAAAAAGTATTTATGCCCAGTTTCTCTGCCCCTGCCAAATGCTGCGGGCTATCATCAATAAACAAAGTTTCGGCAGGATCAAGGCCGTTTTCGTTTAATACCAATTCAAATATCCTTGATTCTGGTTTGCGCTGCCCTGTGAGGTGCGAGTAATAAGTTTTCTCGAACAAATGATCGTTACCATCAAAACCAAAATCAGTTTTCAGGTAGTTCATGATATGATCATAATGGATGGCATTAATATTACTGAGTAGGAAAGTGCGGTATCTGCCCTTTAAATTCAATAATAATTCGTGGTTGCCTGGTTCAATTCCGAGCAGCATACTGTTCCAGGCAGCATTAATTTGCTCATCGGCAAGTTCGGAATTACCAGATTTTAGCCTGATATAGTCTCTGAACTCCCCGGCAGAGACCTCTCCCCTGTCAAATTTATCAAAAATTTCGTCCTGCTGTTTATGGCCGAAAAATTCAGTTGCGTTATTGATACCCAACTTGTTCCATGCCTGCTGAGCCTTCAGGAAATCGATATTGAATATAACGTTACCGTAGTCGAAGATGATATTTTTGATATTTTGCATAAAGGGTTTTGTTATTTGCCTGCAAATATGTAAAATTGCACCCGTTAAATAAACACAAATAACCGCGCCTATAGCTCAGTCGGTTAGAGTAGAAGACTCATAATCTTTTGGTCCCTGGTTCGAGCCCAGGTGGGCGCACAAGTAAAGCCTTGATAATCAAGGCTTTACTTATTTAAAACCTTAATTTTTCTTAAAAATTCAATGCGTTTTCGAAAAATCAAAAACCGCGTTTTTAGCGTTTAAATGCACTTTTTAAAAAAATAAACCTTGAGACGTCTCAAATACATCTCAAAAAACTAACCTTGCTTCAATCCTCATTACGAAAAATGGCCTTTGCGCATTGTAAATACGGTTTTTCAGTAATTAGGGTCATTGAAAAGCAAAAAACAAGTAGTCTTTTTGTCGATGAAGGCCCCCTATCTGAGACCAACATAGACTTAAAAATTTTGAATATTAAATAGGTAATTCTTATCTTTACTTTATCTCAACACACAGCGACTGGCTACCTGTTGTTCCGCTGGATTTAAAATTACCCAGCTTTGCCCATTTTTAAAATCGCAGATAAAACCGTTCTGTCTAACAGAAACGCTCAATTTATTTAACACCTTTTCCTTAACAATACAAGCGACGGTTTTACCCTAGTTCCGATCTTTAGATAATAGTAATATGTTGGTGTTTACAGTTGCTGATTCAAAAATCTTCTCACCTGAAAAATCGACTAGAAGAATTGGATTTGTTTCGTTTGAAAAAAATGTACGGGTTGACTGTCCATAACTTGTTCGTCTGGGGACTTTAAAGGGAGAATGACATAATAAGCAACGCTGTCATGAGTTCTATGAACAAAGGTATTTACGCATGTGGTGCTGCAAGCTAGGCTTGCTGTTAGTTCGAAAATAAAATGAGCAATAGCTTAGTTCATAATAATATTCTCTGCACTTTACCTAAAGGACAAAAATTACCTGATAACAAAACAACCGGCAACTAATTGAGAAACATTAGCCGCCGGTAGTAGTTATAAGCTTGTAATATTAATTGGGGTTTCTGTAAAATATAGCCTGAATGCTAGATAATACCAACTATTATATATGCTCTACGTCAGTAAATTTAACCAGCACTACATACGTTCCTTCCAATTTGACTTGCCACGACCATCTTGGATTTACAGAGAAAGTTGCTGTGGTGGGGAGGCCGGCAATTGGTTTAACAAACTTGCTTGGTATCCTGTAATACATCAAAAATCCCCAGTCGGTTGTTGGTGTTACATACTTTGCCAATGGGAAAGGAGCCACTTCAAAGTCGCAGATCATGGAAGTATCGTTCTTTGTAACCGGGTTAAACTTGGCATAGTTTTCAAATACCGGCCTGTCGCCCCGCTGTATGATCTCGCCTGTCCTGGGGTTAAATGGTTTATTATTTTTATCAACCATTTTTAAAATTACCCTTGCGCCGTCGGCAGATATCCTGGTACAGGTTACTACAGGATTTTTAAGCGGTGTAACGGCCCCGGTGGCATCATTAAAGGCATTCGCAACATCATCAGTAATTGCAAAAAGGTCATCGGTGGTAGGGTCAACAACGTTAATGTTAGCCAACGACGGGAATACTTTAGTACCGGTAGGGTTTGTAAACTGTATATCAAATGTGTACCTGCCAAGCGGTAAATTTATCGATGCCTTATTAAATGTTAATTGGCCGCTAACCTCGTTAAATGACATAGGGGGTACTGTTTTGGTTTCCCTTTTCGCGTTTAACTGTGCCACCGTGGTATCTGTTGCGGCATCAAAAGATAAACCTTCTTTAAATGTCAATATCTGGTATGGCGTGGTAAATTCCTTTGGGGCAGGGCTGCCATCAACACCTCTTAAATTAAGCATTTTAAAGCTGTATGGCGGCGTTGAACCATCGGCATTTATCCTGTCAGACTGGTAAAGGATCAGCCCGCGTTTGGCCAAAAGCTCGTTATCCTTATAACGGATAGCGTCGCTTTGAAAACCGGTCGGGATTTTTTTACAGGCAACAACACTTCCTAAAAGCATTATGCCAAAAATATATTTCTTTACTTGCATATAATTTATTTTTTAGATACAGTGTATATAAAATCTACCTAATACACACTGTATTAGATTGTTGTTAATTAATTACCGGTTGATTGTGCATTGAAAAACAAACGATGGTAGCCATTTAAAACGTGAACTATCCCGGTAGTGGTAATAATGCCGGAAGTTTGAACATCAACAGCCTGGTCTTTTTCGTCATCGGGAATAGTGCTTGGGTCAAGCTGCAAATCGTCCCTTGATCCGATTACCTTTATGTAATTAACATAATCAACATGATCTACGTAGCTGCCATAGTCAAATGACCGACGAAACTTGATCAGGTACTGTATGGCAGAATTAGGCTTTCCTGGCTTTGCCGGGATAGGGCCAAGTAAACTATTATAAAGCTTACCCGATACGGTGATCTGGTCCCGGTTTATTTTGCCTGCAAACATGTAGGTTTTTAATGAATCGCTCAACTCTTTTGATGGAATGTCCTTAATGCCAAAATCAAAGTTTTCGTTCCCCGTTTCAAGCGACTTTTGAAACTTTTTGGCTGCTACATAGGGTACAATACCATAGTTGGTGGTAACAAAAAAGGTAATGTTGCTGTTAACTACGTCCTTTAAGCCGGCCTTGTCAATGATCCTGACCAAAGAATCAAACTGGGGTTTTGATTTCAGGTAATCGTATGTTGTCATATTAACATGGGGGTCGCTTACGCCGCCATCGTTTTTGTAGGCATCTTTTTTGCACGAAGCAATTAAAAAGACTGCAAAGCATAAACATAATATACTTATATATTTTTTCATGATATTCTCTTGTTTAGTACTATACATTTTATTACACTTTACCAAGCCAGTATTTAGTTTGTTTTAATAACGGGTTTTGCCTGAATAAAGCAGGATCAACCGGCCAATAATAACCCTCGGCTTTAAATCGGGGCAATGTTAACCAGTCCACATGATTTTGGTATTCCCTGGTTCGTAGCAGGTCATAAAATATCTCGCCTTCCAGGTAAAACTCTTTACCACGCTCAATACCATATTCATACATCACATCGCTTAACGACCAACTGTCGTCTATCAAATACGGGTTCTTATCAAACCTTGTGCGCCAGTTATTTATGATTGTAATTGCGGCGGCTTTATTTCCTTTGTATAAAGCTATTTCGGCCTTTAACAACAGAAAATCACTTAACCTAAAGATGATCATGTTGTTGCTCAGGTACGGGTCAAGCTTTTGGGCCAGGTTTCTGTATATAACATTACTATACTTGGTACACATGGGCTGGGTAGAGGAAACCAGTTCAAAGTTTTCTTTATAACGTATATCGGTCGATCCGTCACCGTAATGATCACTCAGGTACCTTGGCACTACAAAATCGCGCGGGTTTGTAGTGCCCTGGTTTATATAGCTCTGGTTTAAAAAATTGATCCCAATGCCGGCGTTTGAACCTTCAAGTGTGTTTTCACTCATGTTAATTTCAAAAATACCTTCTGACGACCTGCCAACAAAAACGCTTTTGTATTTGCTGGTATCGGGAAGTGAGTAACCTCCGCGGGCCATTAACACATTAATTGTTGTATCGGCACTGTTTACATCGGTAGGGTTTGGCACATCTGATGTTACATCAAGCATTGTTGCTCTCCAAAGGTATAAATGAGCAAGCAGCGCGTAAACCGCACCAGTGTTGGCAGTAACTTTGGCATCACCCGCACTGGCGTATGACCAGGTTAACAAACGTGCCGCTTTATGGCAATCATCCTCTAYCAGTTTCATTACATCAGCTTTTGGGCTTCTTGCTAATTGAGGAGCAGTAAGCGGATCGTCATAAGCTTCGGTAACAATCGGAACATCGCCCCATACCCTAACCATCATAAAATAACTTAGTGCCCTTAAAAATAAAGCCTGTCCAAGTATGTCGTTTCTGAACGCAGTAGGATTATCTACAGCTTTCAACTGATCATCAGTCATTTTCGACACATTTTTAATCACAATGTTAGACATCGCAATAGCTTTATAGTAATTGGTATAGTTACCCAAATTCTGCAGGTTATATTGAAATGTGTAATCGCCATTTTGTATACCTTCAAGCCCATCGCCATTATATTGAATAGTAAAATAATTTTTAGCAACGGCTTCGCCGTACATATAATACCTATCGTTATAGTTAGTTATCGCAGCGCGCACCAGTGCATAATTACCGGATATAGCATAACGGGCATCGTTCGCATTTTTCCAGAATACCTGCTGGTATGTTGAGTTTTTAGGTACTTGTTCCAGCAATTTCTTGCATGAACTTAGGCTTATAAAAACCAGTATACCACAAAATATGCTTAATTTTTTATATGTATTTCTCATCGTTATTTCTGTTATAGATTAATTTCAAAACCTAATGTATATTTACTTGGAATAGGATAGCCCCCGCCATTATATTCGCCGTAAGGGTTTACAGCTTCGGCATCCGGCAGGTTTTTAGATTGCTGGAACATTTTCACGTTATCGGCAACAACGTATATTCTAAATTTGCTTAAGCCAAGTTTTTTTAATGCATTTTTTGGAAAATCATACCCGGCGTTTATACTCTTAATCCTAAAATATCCTCCTTTTGTAAGAAAAAATGTTTGGGCACTGGTATAGTAATATCTGTAGGTTCCTATATCATATTTAGCATACGTTGCATTTGTATTAGTAGGGGTCCAAATATTAACCTTGCYTAAATCTGGTGTTGAATAGTAAACAAAATTGTTTACAGCATTACCATCCTGTGAATTTGCAAACCTGTCTGAGTCAAACAAGTTCAGTACATCCCTGTCAAAAGTGAATGTACAGAAAATGCCGAGGCTAAAATTCTTGTAGTTGAAGTTGTTGGTCCAGCCACCTGTGTATTTAGGGTTTGGATCGCCGGATACTTTTTTATCGGGGTTTATACCACTGTTAAAAGTATCTATAAAGTAATCTCCATCCAAATCGGCCACGTAAAAATCACCCGCCTGGTATGTGCCGTTACCATTACGGTATTTTTCGCCCGTTAACGGGTTTTGAGGCACGCTTGCATTAGTTGGGAAAACACCTTTAGTTTGGTACAGGTAAAACGCGTTGATAGGACTACCCACTGATAAAACGTGCGATTTATCAAACCTGTCGCCGCTCAAAACCAAATCCCGGCCGCCATTTGGCAAGCTGGTGATAATATTTTTATTGTAAGAGATGTTTAAGCGGGAACCCCATCTGAAAGCACCTTCAAGCGGGTTTGCCGATAATGTTAATTCAACGCCTGAGTTACGCACACCAACAGAGTTGGTTAACGCTATATCGTAACCGGTTGTTACCGGCAAATTTACTCCAAAAAGCTGTAATGAATTCTCTTTATTATACACATCAAATTGAATTGCGTATTTACCGTTTTGTATTTCAAGATCAGTACCTATGTTCCATTGTTTCGACCGCTGCCAGCTTAGGTTATCCTGGGCCGCGCCATCATAAAAATTAGGGGTTACAGATGTTACGCCATTATAGGAGGTAGCACCGCCATTGCCATCAAAACCACCGTTATTTACACTGTAAAGGTTATACTGCAGGTAGTTATTATTAGGCAAGCTACCAGATGTACCAAGACTTGCCCTTAATTTAATCAGGGTGAAAATAGTACTTGGATTATCTTTCATAAATGATTCTTCGGATATTAACCAACCAACTGATGCGGCCGGGAAAAAGCCCCATTTATGATTTTTGCCAAAGCGGGATGAACCATCAGTTCTTGCGCTTAGTGAAAACAGGTAACGGCTATCATAATCATAAGAAAGCCTTGAGTAATAAGATACTAAGCCGTACGCCTGGTAATCAGAACTGGCACCAATTTTTGATTGCTGGAAACCGTTAACAACCTGGATATTATCTGACGGGCCGTTATAACCAGAGGCTATAGTATTTTGAAATTGGTTATAGTTAATATCCTGCCCTACAATAAAGCTTATGGTATGTTTTTTAAATACATTATTATAAGTTAAAAAGTTAGACGTGGTTACCGCAATAGAGTTGTCGGCATAGCTATATGAATAGTTACCCTGGTTATTTTGTAACAGATCGCTCCTGCTTAAATCCCTGCGGTTTGTGTTATATAAATAGGATGACTGCGAGTTGAATGAAAGGTGTTTAGAAAAATCATAAGATAAATTTAAATTGAATGTAAATTGATTACTTATGTTTTTATCTAAATTCTGGCTGTAAGCCCCCAAATAATACGCCTTTTTATCAGGATCTAAATTCAGCAATGATGAAGGCATATTTCCCGATCCCAAACTTATTGGGCTGGCGTTATTACCATTACCCCTGGCATTATCCGTGCGTGAATAAGCTACCAATGGGTTAATAGTTAATTTACCGTTAAGCGCGTGAGAAATAAGATTTAACCTGGTTGAGAACCGTTTAAATCCTGTGGCCCTGATAATACCTTGCTCGTTATAATAACCGGTACTGAAACGATAAGTTGAATTTCCGTTACCGCCACCGCTTAAGCTGAGATCGGTGTTGTTAATTTTCCCGGTTTGATAAAAAAGGCTCTGCCAGTCGGTGTTACCGTTAAAAGCCGAATTTAAACTATCTGTTAAGATGTAAGGCAGTTGTTGTTGCTGGTCATAGGTTAGCTGGCTTTGCAAAACACCCATTTTTTGCCTACGTTCTGTAGTACCTAAGGTTACGTCCCTTAGGTTAGGGCGTTGTGTAAGCCCAACATATGACCCCAGCGTAACACGCGGTTCGCCGGATAGGCCTTTTTTGGTGGTAATCAATATAACCCCATTTGCCGCCCTTGAACCATAAATTGCCGCTGCCGATGCATCTTTCAATACGTCGATAGTTTCAATATCAGCCGGGTTTATACCAGCCAGGTAGTTGGCACCGGTACCTGCGCCCGGCCCTACGTATTGTTCTGTTGGCTGTGGCACACCATCGACAACATACAAAGGGCTGTTTACCACGTTATATTCATCATAGCCGCTGCTTACTAATGAGTTACCCCTAACCGATACCGTTGGTGTTGCACCGGGCATACCCGAAAAGTTTTGCACGTTAACACCAGAAAGCCTGCCCTGTAAAAGCTGATCAAAACTTGCGGATGGCAGGTTGGCAAGCTCCTTTGCCGATATACTGGAAATAGCCGCTGTTGATTTTTTCCTGGTAATTTTCTGATAACCGATAAGTACTACCTCGCTCAGTGTTTGCTGATTTTCCTGCAGTACTAAAGTAACTGTGTTTTTGTCGCCAACCGTTACTTCAAAAGGTAAAAACCCTACGGTTGTACCAACCAAAATAGCTGCGGCTTTGGTGGTCCGGATGGTAAATTCTCCTTTTTCATTTGTAGTAGTCACGTTTGTGGTACCCTTTTCGGTCACAGTAGCAGCTATAATAGGCAAATTGTCTTTATCTACTACTTTTCCCCTTACAACCGTTTGAGCAAACGCTAGCCGGGGAATCAGCCAACAAAGAAAAAGGCATACAATCAAGAGTTTCCTGTAGAAAGTAATTTTTTTTTTCATAGTTAATAGTTTTTTAATAAATAGTGTTAATTAATAAAATCAAATATATATTTCAATATCAAATTATACATGCGTTATATTACCCAATTTCAACATTATTTTAACATTTCTTAACACTTTAACTTTTGCAAATACCTCATTTATACCTATTTAAAAGAACATAGCATAGCCACTACAACCATTTGCCGCACTAACATATTATTACTAATAATAAATATAAAAACTTAGAAATATATAGTTAAATAACCCCGCCCACGTGGCATATTTTGGGTATCGAAAGCTTTATGTTTTATTCCTTTTTCGACATCAACAAGATAGTATTCGCTTTGGTTGCCGGCCACTCTTTTTCCGTACCAGAATTGTTTACCGTTTGATTGCCAGTTTGGCCTGATGCTATAATTAAGCGGCAGCTTTTTCCATGCCGAATCGAGCTTATCAACATTGGCATAGGTTTGCAACATCTGTGCATGGCTGGGTAAGTACGGTGTAACCCCGCTTTGCTGCGCATAGCCTACAGCAGCAGTAAACACCGCAGTAAACAAAAAGGGGAACAGGTACAAACGTCTGCCATGCATAGAGATAAGATTGGATTCACTAAATTAACTGAAACCGGCCCCTGAAATTTCAATAAATTATCAATTATTGACCAATAATTATCTATTTGTTAATAATATTGGCTTTCTTTTGATAAAAGCGTTTACCAAAAGGAGTTCTTTATAGTTTCAATTCTACATCCTATGCTTTTCAGATCACAGTTTTCACCAGGTTGATGCGATCTAATATTTAAATTAAAACGCTGCAACATATGGGGTCAGGAAATCGTCTTGCCTGTTTTCAAAGAAACCCAGCATTGCAGAAACACCCACGCGATGCGGGGTAATTGCAAATAAGTCGTCGCCGGCTGTTCGCTCAAATTGATTAAGTGCCATTTGCCCCTGGGATGGGTTTTAGGATTTGCTGCGCCCGGTACAGGTTGTCCGTAGCCTGCAGTATTTTGGCTTTTAATTTCGGGTTATAGCTGGGGTGCTGTTTCAGGAAATCGCGTACAATCTGGCAGGCTTCTTTGCTTTGGTAGCTGCCGAACACTGCGGCCAGCCATGATTGCGGAAAGAAAACGTCGCCGGTTCGTTGAATTTCTTCAAGCAGTTCCAGGCTTCTGGGCAGGTATTTGATGGATGTGCGTTGTCTTAACGGGTGATTTAAGTAACTCAGCCCGGTGGTTACCCAGGCTTCCTTTGCCCTGTTTGTGCGTTCAGACAGGCTGTTGAAAAATGCGTCGCGTTCCTGTACATTTAAGGAGAGTGCCGGCATGAGAAAAGCCAGTCGGTTCCTGCGTTCAGTATTGCTTATCCGGGCTTGCTGCTGTTTTAGTACCGAAGTAACTGTGTCACTTTTCAGGGCTATGGAAAGTGCCATGGCAGTATAATCATCTTCGGCCAGTTTAATGCCGGCGGGCGGTTTTTGGGTTAACCATATCTGGTAAATACGGTTTGTAGCTTCGGCACTTAAAGAGATGTTTTGGTAAGCGCCAAAGAGTATTTTTTTATTATTCGCGGCTGTTTGCTGCTCCATTGCTTCCCATAGGGTATGCGCCAACGCGGTGCTTAAAGCAAGCCGGTCTTCGGGTAAGATGAATGTCCAGTATATGCTGGTAAGATAACCGGTAAGCAGGCGCAGGTTCATCTCGTTTTTTTCTATACTGATACGGTGCAGGTAAAGCGTTAATAATTCAGCCGGTTTGAAAGTACGCCCGGCCAGCATATGCTCATACGCATTTATATAAGCCGATGCGCGTTGCAGGGGGCTTTCCAGGTTAAACAGACTGGGCGTCATTGCTTTATCCGGCGGGAACAGTCCATAGCCCGTCCCATCCGAGTTAAACAGGATGAACGAGGGTTTTGCGAGGCCTGCCGCTGCCTTCAGTACAATTTGTTGTGCATTCATATTTACCGGAATGGCTTTGCTGTGATCCGGGTAAACCAGTGTGAGCTGAAATACCTGCGGCCATATGCGTAGCGACCCTGCTTCCGGATGTTGGCTGATGACCAGGCGGCTGATTTTGTTTCCGCTATAATTCGCTTTATAATCAAACACCGGCCTGCCGGGCTGACTTACCCAGACCTTGTTCCAGGTATACAGGTTGGCCGTGCTGTATTTACTCAGTATGGCGATCAGTTCGGGCCAGGTTGCATTGCCGTAGGCGTATTTTTTCAGGTATTCGCGTACGCCTTTCCGGAAACTGGTCTTACCCATCAGGTTTTCCAGCTGGCGCATCATAATGGGTGCTTTATGGTAGATAATATTGCCGTAGAGCGAACCGGCCTCCTGCAAATTATCCAGTTGCTGACGGATAGGGTTAGCACCCATGGTCCGGTCAACTCCATAAGCCGCGGGGTAATGGTCCTGCAAAAACTTAAGGTTAAAGGTTTCGGCGCCCATCAGTTTTTCGGTCACCTTATCGGCCATAAAGTTGGCAAACACTTCCTTCATCCAAACATCGTTGAACCACGCCATGGTCACCAAATCGCCAAACCACATATGCGCTGTTTCGTGCGAGATCAGGTTGGATCGTGCGATCAACTGATCTTTGGTCGCGCCTTCATCTAAAAACAAGCTGGAAGCCTTATACTGTACCTCGCCCGGGTGTTCCATACCGCCAAACTGGAAATCAGGTATGGCCACAAATCCTACTTTTTGAAAGGGGAAAGGTATGCCTGTCCAGTTCTCTAAAAAGCTGACGGCATCCCGGTGTGCCCTGAATATGGAATCGGTGCTTAATTTGATTTTGGTGGAATCGGTTTCCCGGTGCAGAAATTCGGTGCTTCGTGTGCCGGTCACCTGCTTTACATCCGTATACTTCCCTGCGGTAAAGGAGAACAGGTAGGTAGGCAGTTTGTCGCTGGCATTAAAAAGGTAATTCCTGAATTCGCCCTCATCATTTACGTTCTTTAGGGTACCATTAGCTAATGCTTTCCATTCCTTTGGCACCTTCAGGCTTAAATTAAAAGTTGCTTTCAGGTCAGGCTGATCAAAACAAGGGAAAACGGTACGGGCGCGGTCGGGCACAAACAATGCATATAAATAATTATCGTTACGGTTTAATGATTCGTTACCGGCAATAAAATTAACCGTGATATCGTTATGCCCTGCCTTTAAATATTCAGGGGCAATAATGATATGTTCGTGCTTCGCCTCAAAAGGGATTGCTTTCCTTTGGGCCGACCATACATTTTTAATGTGCTGCGCATCCTGCTTAAAATCCATTTGTAGCGGCTGGCCGTTGTCTTTTAAATTAAATGTGATATGCGCCACACCGGTGATATCATCAGCCCGGTTTAAAGGGACTATAAATGACAGGGTATATTCTACCTTACTGATGACCGAATGCCTGTACTGTGCCAATTGGTACGACACGCCTGCCGCAACAGGTATGGGTTTAACTTTTTGTTGCGCTATGGCTACCGCGTTTGAGCTCAGCAATAATAATATCAGTTTTAATAATTTCATGCGTTGATTTAATATCCTAACATCTGGGTTATCGCGCCAATGCTCATCCAGGTCATGGTGCCCACGACCAGCACGCCTAAAATAGTAAGCCATAAAGGTTGCTGATATGTTGCTATGATCTTTGACCGGTAAGCCGCAATCAGCATAACGCCCAGCGCAATGGGCAATATAAAGCCGTTAATGGCGCCAACGGCCAGTAGTATTTTTACCGGTTTACCTATCGCTAAAAAAATACTGCAGGATATGATAATGAAGCCTATAATAATTTCGCGGTTCCATTTCAATATCAGCGGACTAAAACTTCTGATAAACGAAACGGAAGTATAAGCGGAGCCGACTACGGAAGATATACCTGCTGCCCAGATGATCACCCCGAATAGTTTATAACCAAGCTGCCCGGCGGCCAGTTGAAATACGGAGGCCGCCGGATTAGCGGGATCGAGCCGGCCGCCGGTAGTTACAACACCCAGAGCGGCGATAAATAACAACAGCCGCATGAGCGATGCTAACCCGATGGCACTTAACGCGCCACGATTAACGACAGGCAAATTTTGTTGTCCGGTTATCCTGGCATCCAGTAAGCGGTGTGCCCCGGCAAAAGTAATGTAGCCGCCTACTGTGCCGCCCACAATGGTTAGCACGGCTGTAAAGCTGAATTGGGTGGGATTCACCGCCCGGATTGCCGCTTCGGCCAGTGGCGGGTTACTGATATAAGCAACATACAAGGCCAGCCCTATTTTCAGGCAACCCATGCATTTAGCAAACAAGTCCATGGCTTTGCCGGATTCTTTATAAATAAATATGCCTATCGCTACAATAGCGCTCATGACGGCCCCTTGCCCTGCGCTAACGCCAAACAATACATTCAGGCCTAGCCCGGCCCCGGCGATATTCCCTATATTGAAAGCCATACCGCCCAAAAACACCAGGAACGAAATAAAATAACCCAGGCCGGGTAAAAGCTGGTTGGCGATATCCTGCGCTGGCTGATCGGCTACGGTAATAATGCGCCAGATATTTAACTGGGCAATGGCATCAAGGACAACAGATAATAAGATCACAAAGCCAAAGCTGGCGCCTAACTGTGCGGTAAATACGGCGGTTTGTGTTAAAAACCCGGGGCCTATCGCTGATGATGCCATCAGGAAAGCGGCGCCTGTTAAAACGCTCCAATTGTGCTGTTTTTTCATTTATTGGGCCGGGGCTTTTATACTGATGCCTTCGGCTTTCAGCCTTTCGCTGATCTTTTTGGCAAATTCAACCGCATGTGTGCCATCACCGTGCAGGCATAGTGTTTCGGCTGTCAGGCTGATGTTTTTTTTATTGGCCGATATGACTTGTTGTTGTTTCACCATCATCAGCACCTGGTTGATAGATTGTTGTTCGTCGGTAATCAGCGCGTTGCTTTGGGTGCGCGGGGTAAGCGAGCCGTCGTCCTGGTAAGTGCGGTCGGCAAACACTTCTGATGCGGTAGCCAAACCCAGTTTTTTAGCCCAGGTAAYCATTTCGCTGTTGGCCAGTCCGTATAAGATCAGCGAGGCATCAAAATCATGCACAGCCTCGGCAATAGCTTTAGCTAAATTAATATCTTTAGCGGCCATATTGTATAATGCCCCRTGTGCCTTTACGTGGTGAAGTTTTCCGTAAGCACCTTTAACAAAGCCCGATAAGGCGCCTATCTGGTACAGGGTCATCTGGTAGGCTTCATTAGCAGATATTTTCATTTCCCGCCTGCCGAATCCCTGCAAATCGGGTAAGCCGGGGTGAGCGCCAATGGCTACGCCTTTTTTAACCGCCATGCCAACCGTATGCTGCATTACTTCGGGATCACCGGCATGAAAACCACAGGCTATATTGGCCGATGTGATATAGTCCATCAGGGTATCATCATTGGGCATGGGGTAGTTGCCAAAGGCCTCACCCATATCGCAGTTCAGGTCTATGCTTTGCATTGATATCAATTTATAAATATTTGATTTGTACAGCAGTAGTTAGCTGATGTAACTGTTGTTCACGTTCAATATACAGCATTTCTGCTTCACGCCGGCTGATCTCTTTAAAATAAATGGCATCGCCTGGTTTTAGCTGGGCGCATAAAGGCATATCTACTCCGGCCACCTGTGCAATGCGCGGATAACCGCCTGTGGTCTGGCAATCGGCCATTAAAAGTACCATAGTGCCGCTGCCGGTAACCTGTATGGTGCCGGGCGTTACGGCCGTACTCAGCAATTCATCTTTCTTGAGACGCGCTATCAATGCACCTTCCAAATGATACCCCATACGGTTACTTTGTTGACCAATGCGATATGGTGTTGACAAAAGATCGGTGATACACCGGCCATCAAACCAGCCAAATTCGTTTCCCGGTACCATCCTTATCGTTTTACGGTCGGCAGGTAAAAAGCATTGCCGCGATATGCTCCATGCGGGGTAACTGATTTTTACGTTATTAAGGCTTTTTAATATTTTTTGTGTTCTGTCAGATAGTCTCTCATCGTTTTTTAAGACATCTCCTTTTTTAAGCGCCCGGCCATCTAACCCGCCAAAACCGGCAGTTAGGAAAGTGCTTTTACTTCCTAAAATTTCCGGCACATCCCAGCCCCCTGCAACGGCCAGGTTGGTGCGGCTGCCGTATGGGTTATTTGTTAATTTTATGTTTGTTCCCGATGGAATGAAAAGAGGGCGTCCGGCCGGTAATCTTTGTTCGCCTGATTGTAATAGTGCTCCATCGCCGGCATAAGCGATCAGCAAGTCGGTTTCGGAAATGAACTCCGCATCTGCATAAGTAAATTCAATTACTGCTGCGTTGTCTCCGTTACCTACGGCTTTGTTGGCAATGCGCGCCGATAGTGTGTCCATAGCTCCCGATAACGGCACTGCCTGTGAGCGGTATAGGTTACGCCCCAAATCCTGTATAGTGCTCATTAAACCGGGCTTTACTATCCTTATCTGCATATTACCCGGCCATTAATTTGTTAAATTCCTTTACATCGATGGCCTTAAAGATCACCGTATCACCAGGCTTTAATAATGATGGCTGCCTGCGATTCAGGTCAAACAATTTCAAAGGTGTTTGCCCGATTATCTGCCAGCCACCAGGGGTTTCCAAGGGATATACGCCTGTTTGCTGCCCGGCTATGCCGACTGCTCCGGCCGGTACGGACTTTCGTGGCTTTTCTTTGCGTGGTGTGGCCAATTGTTCATCCATTCCGCCCAAATAGGCAAAACCAGGTACAAAGCCTATCATATAAACTATATAGGTGGCTGTACTGTGGAGTTTAATTACCTCGCTTGTACTCATCCCGTGCAAACTGGCTACCTCATCCAAATCAGGGCCGAGGTTTTCGCCATAGCATACCGGGATAATAATGGTATCCCCTTTAACCGGTTTAACCGTTTTCTTTTGAAGATTTAAATCATTCAGGTAGGCCGATACTTTTTCAAAGCAGCCCGCGCCCGGTAAACGAGATTTGACAACTATAACAGGATCATAAAAAACAGTCAGGGTGGAATAGGCCGGTACGGTTGTATGGAAACCCGGAAATGGCTGCTGATAAAGCAATGCGTTTAAACTATTGACTGCGTCTGATAAATTCCCGGCAATTTGTTGTCCAAACTCAACCGTAACGGCTACTTCGCTTAAATGATAAATTTTAAAGACTCCGTCAGGCATGGATATACTTAACTGTTAAACAACCGGGTTTTACTTGGATAAATCTCGGCAATACTGTTTACAGTTGCAATTATACGCCGGCATTCCATAAAATTTATGAAAATCAGGTTTTGGTTTGTTTTAATACCCGGATGGACTGCAGCAGGTTAAAGACAAAGAAAAAATATAAATAACCTGGAACGGGCGGGTTTAAAAAGTTGCAGGTTAACGAACAAAAGCAAGCCATAAAGCCTTTATTATTAAGCATCACTGATTAATTACTAAGCTATAGCCAGTAATTTTTTTATGCATATACCAAAACAGCTCTATTAGTTTTCAGACTGTATTATTTAAAGTTTTTTTGAGTAAAAACACCCGATGACATGACAGACTTTCCGAGCTATCTGACATATCGCAAAAAAATCCTAAAAAAAGGATGGTATATGCGAAAAATACTTTGAACTGGAGTATACCAAGCTGGATGTTTTCACTTGAACCTTCCGCCTCGCTCTTGTCCTCTTGGAAATATGAGTGTAAATAATAAATAGTACATACCTCCACAATCGTCTAATCTTTATCCAGATATTCGTCGACCGTTTTATGATAATTATCGACAGATTTAAAGGCAACGCGGTATCCCTCCCATTGCCATATAGATTTGTAATATCTGGTATTTATCGAGCTTGACTTTTCTTGCTTTTAAAAATTCAGTGGTTTCCGCAATTCTGCCAATTACGTCTTCCATGGATTTATAATTTTATAAGTTTTGGCGCGATATAGCTTTTTATATCACGCCAAAACCTGGTAAAATTGCCGGCGAACCTTTTTTCAGGCCCGGTCTTTCGGAGACAGGTCCGCTTTTGTGCCACGATAATCTGGTTAAATTACAGATTGAACAACCAAGGAAATCTTGACTGTTGCAAATTTAAAATTTGAAACTTAATATGTTTGTTTTAAACACAGTGTTATACATTCAATTATTCAACAGTTCGGAAAAACTGATCTGTTGAATTTTGATAGGAGCAAAAGACCATATGTGATTAAAAATGCATTACAAATGTGTTACAATTGTGTTACAGCCAATTTTGATTTTTCAAAAATTTAACCCTAAATTGGCCTCTGTAAATCAGAAACGCAGATTTTCGCCCAATTTAAAATTGGTTTTCAAAAGACTCATAATCTTTTGGTCCCTGGTTCGAGCCCAGGTGGGCGCACAAAAAATAAAAAACCACAATTCCAGCTTAGGAATCGTGGTTTTTTATTTTGGAGAATTTTCTTGACCTTTATTTAGAGCCAAATAAGCGACTGTAATTAAGTTAATTAGACTTTGGTTTTTTAAATTTTCAGGTTCGATATTTCAGCAACTCAGACAAATCTTCCTTTCATAAGATGAATAAATTCTATTCAACCAATCCCCTTTGTTTATTAGCTTCCGCAAACTGCTGAATATCGTTTTTATTGAAGGCTACCAACTCAATAACATTTGCATGGCGCCGTAAAAACGGGGGAACAATTTGAAGCGCCTCTTCTTTGCTTTCGAACTCGCTGATGAAAAACGATTTGTGAACGCCCGATTTACAGCCCCACCAGGCATGTGAAAGCAGGTGTGAGCCCGACTCTACAAACAATTTGATCACATGCTGGCATTCAATAGTGTTTTCTGAGTGGGGAATTTCTATTAGGTAAGTTGTCATTTTTTCAGGTTTAATTGGTGAAATAATCATTAGGGTCGCTTTGCTATAATCCAAACCAACGGGCTTTTCTGCTCGAGCCAAAATGTTGCTTATCAATTACCAGGGCTTCAGAAGCATCATGATGAATGCCAAAGGGTTTGGGGCCAGAGAAAAAGTCAACGTCAACACGCGCCACCTCACCTTTACCGAATTCAATATAGCAAGAGCCTGCACCAGTGTAAGCGCTTTCGTTTTCTTTTCCCCGATAAGCCGCAATGATAGAAGCCGCGGCAATTTTTGCAGCGCCTTCGGCGAATACGCCGGCCTTTGGTGTGCCCACGCTGGTTACATCGCCAATTGCGTAAACATTTGGAAACCTGGTTAATAGATTTTGCCTGTCAACTGGTATCCATCCGTCAATAGCCAAACCGCTTTGCAATACTACATCCGGCGCAACGTGCTTTGGAATACCCAGAAACAGATCGAAAGGCATTTCAGTCCCATCATCAAGAACTACAGTATTTGCGCGAAGTGATGCCACTTTGTGCTGCGGTATGAATTGAATGCTTCTTTCTTCAAAAGCCTTGATCAAAGCTTTCGAGGAATCTGGCGACGGAGGAATTGGAGATCCAAACGGTATCACCAAACTTATTGTGCAGGCATTACGCACGCCGGCTTTGGTAAGATGATCGTGCAACATCAGCGCGGCTTCACTGGGTGCCGGCGGGCATTTAAAAGGCGCTCCGCATACACCTACAATAGCATGACCTTTCCTAAACCGTGCGATGTGATCCCTCAATTTTTCTGCACCTTTAAAAGTATAATATTCGTTGCCGTGTTCAGCGAGTCCGGGGGTTGCATTAATGTTGTAATTGGCACCAAGCGCAACTACCAATACATCAGCCTCATGAGTTCCGTTTTGCGTAGTAACAGTTCTGGTTACCGGGTCAATAGCCGTGATTGTTTCTTTACAAAACCTTACGCCCGGTTTGGCAATACTGCTATAAGATATTTTGACTGCATCGGGTGCTTTGTAACCAAACATGACATCCAGCTTTGAAAAGCCAAAATAAAAGGAATCATTCTGATCTATTAGCGTAAGATCAAGGTTCTCCCCTATCGTTTCAGAAAGTATGGAGCTGAGCTCTAACCCTCCAAAACCAGCGCCCAATACCACGACACGTAATTTCATTTCCTATTTTTTTATGTTTGTTTAAAAAATATTTTTGAGATAACAGTCAGGGACGGGCATAACCCTGTAACAGCTCCAAGAGTAAAACCAGCGGCAGGAACATAAAGCACCCAATTTGTTCTGGAGAAACCCGTAAGATAAATGCCTGTCCACAAAATCGTACCCACAAAGGCAAACCATATGCGCATTGATTTTGACACTCTCATAATTTCTTTACCATGTTGGAATAAATGAGTAATTTCAGATTAGTTTTTACCTGGCTGCGGAACAAAACGCAGGTAAGGTTTAACAATCTTTAAACCCACCGGATACTTTTCCCGTGCATCTGCTTCAGCTAATGCTGCCGGAATGATCACATCATCTCCGTTGTTCCAGTTTACCGGCGTAGAAACCTGGTATGCTGCGGTAAGTTGCATAGAATCAAGCACACGAAATATTTCGTTAAAGTTACGACCGGTCGACATTGGATAAGTCAAATGCAGCTTTACTTTTTTGTCTGGGCCAATAACAAATACAGTGCGTACAGTTTGATTGTTAAGAGGCGTTCTGCCTTCTGAAGTACCGGGTTCGTCGGCAGGAAGCATGTCATACAATTTGGCAATGGTTAGTGAAGGGTCACCAATCATGGGATAGTTTACTGCCACTCCTTGTATGTCTTCAATGTCTTTTTCCCATCTTAAATGACTCTCTACAGGGTCGACGCTAAGACCGATGACCTTGCAGTTCCTTTTCTCAAACTCAGGTGCCATTTTTGCCATGTAACCGAGCTCGGTAGTGCAAACCGGCGTAAAATCTTTCGGGTGAGAGAAAAGAACAGCCCAGCCATTGCCGATCCAGTCGTGAAATTTGATGGTGCCCTTTGTTGTTTCGGCTTGAAAATCTGGTGCGATATCGCCTAATCTGATGCTCATGACTTTGTATTTTAATTGTTTGATAATGATGAAGTGAATTGTCTTATTATAATAAGATGTGTCTCTTTTTGCAGTTTTCGCATTCGTAAATTTGGGGCTTTACGGCTCCGAATGTGATCAGCGTTATAAAGCGGCTTATAAGTGTTTTTTTTTTGAATCAACCAAATTACCACCGCACACTGTGCAGCGTACCCCTATCACTGTTCGTTTAATAATTATCTTGTCTAAATCTATCAGTGTCATAACAGGTATGAAATTGCATACGTTTAAAATGATTCTGAAATAAAAGGGATAAACGCCCCCGGTTAGGGACGAACTACCGGAAGTTTGTGAAAAAGAAAAGTATCGGGCTATTAAGCTTCTTTTATTCCTAAAGCTTTAAAGAGATCCTCTTTATACGATTTCCCAACGGGGATCTTAGTTCCGTTAACCGAAACTTCGGTAGGAAAAACATCATCAATTAGGTTGATATTTACAGAATAACTGCGATGGGTACGAATGAACGTTCGCATATCCAGTTGCTCAATAAAATCGCTAAGCGTAGACCGAACCATTACTTTTTTGTGCGACTTGAGATTCAATGTGACGTAATTCGCATCACTCTCCAGGTATAGCAGGTCATTAAAAAATATCTTCCTGAATATGTACCCATCTCTCACAAACATATACTCTTTTGGATGATGAGTATTTGGATCGTCATGCCTTGCGTTATCGCGGTTAGCGGTAAAATTGCTGAATGCAATTTCAATAGCGGCAAACAATTCTTCTTTTGTAAAAGGCTTAACAATATAAGCATGAGGCTTCACCTTTTTAGCGCGGTCAATCGTTTCGCCATCGCTGTTAGCAGTTAAAAAAATGAATGGTATGCGGTACAATTCATTAAGCTTTTCAGCGACATCTATCCCATCTTTTTTGCCTGATAACTGGATATCCAGTAATAATAGGTCGGGCTTATCCTGATCAAGCATTTTCAGTGCTTCGGTATAATTAATAGCAGGACCACAATGAGGGTAGCCCAATTCATCCAGGGTGTTCAAAATGGTTCTGGCTATTACGAGTTCATCTTCTACAATACCTATTTTTAAAACGCTCATGGGCTTTAGTCTTCTTTTTTACGCAAGTCGCGGTTAGTAAAGTTAATAATAAATGAAGCGCCGTTTTTGTACTTATATCTCACACTACCACCAATTTGCCTGCTCAGGTCATTAATCAATTGTAAGCCGAGTGTAGTCGCACTGGCTAAATCAAAATCTGCAGGCAAACCAGGGCCGTTATCGGAATAAAATAGTTCATATTTACCTTCAGCTACAACATGGATTTCGAGGTCTATCTCACCTGCTGCAGTACTATCATTAAATGCGTATTTGAAAGAATTGGATAACAATTCATTCATAATCAGGCCAAGAGGAACTGCAGAATCAATGTCAAGATGGAAAACAGGCACCCCGACATTTATCACTATCTTATTTTGCTTTTTATAAACACTCTCTACTTGTCGGCACAGATCGTTTACGAAGCGTTTTAATTCGATACTGCTTAGATTTTCAAATTGGTAGAGGTTCTGGTGTATCAACGCGATGCTTCTTACGCGGTTGCGACCTTCCATCAATGCATCTTTTGCGGTTTCATCATTCACAGTTTTACTTTGCAACTCCAGCAGCCCCGAAATAACCTGCAAATTATTCTTTACGCGGTGATGAATTTCTTTCATAAGCACATCTTTGTCCGTAAGCAGTTCCACCTTTTCTGATAGTGATTGTTTTAGCTGTGCGGTTCTTTCGCTTACAATTTGCTCCAGCTTACTTTTATCAGCTGCCAATTGTTTTGTTCTCCATTTTATTATCCGGTAAACTGCCATTATCAGAAAAACGGCAAGCAATGTAATAAACCACCATTTAAAATAAAATGGCTTTAGCACAAACAAGGGGATAGTTAACTCGCTTTTACTCCAGGCGCCCTCCCGATTTTGTGCTTTGATATGTAATATGAACTGCCCATATGGCAAACCACTGATGCGAATAGAGTTTTCATTAAAATAGATCCAATCTTTGTCCACCCCTTCGATCTTATAGGCATAATGGTGCACTTCATCTTTTGCAAAATCCAGCAACTGAAATTCAAGTGTAAAAAAACGATCATTCGGCGCCAGCGTAATTTGTGAGCTATTCAATAACTCCGTGGTTTCATTAACCAGCTTGTTTTGCGAACCAATAAACTGGTTAAAAGCAATTACACGTAACGGCACGTTAAACGAGCGGATATCTTCTACCATATCTTTTGGGTTAAACCCAATGATGCCGTCTAATCCGCCAAAAAAAAGCCGTCCGTCCTTTGCTTTGAACGAAGAAGTCCTGTTAAACTCGTTGTTCGATATACCATTTGCTATAGTATAGGTATTTGCAGCAAATGTTTTCTTATTGAAACGGATCAAGCCATAATCGGAGCTGATCCAAAGGTTATTATATTCATCCGGCTCTATCCTGTACAACACGTCCGAAGGGAAGCCGCTGGCGATATTGAATTGCTGAAATGTACCTGCTTTCCTGTCCCAGCGGTATAGGCCTTCTCCATTAGTGGCCAGCCATATAATGCCATTAGCATCGGCATAAGCATCTAATAAACTAAGCTGAGCGATGACTGGTGATCGTTCATTAACAATTGTCCATCGCCGATTGCCTTGTTTATGACCATCAATAATTTTGTATAACCCGTTCTCCGCCACTGCCCATATCGTTCCCGCCTTATCTGTAAAAAAACGGTACACAAATTTTGCTTCGGGAAGTTTTTTAGACTCATACTCAAGTGAATCAAACTTTTTGCTGTTGGAATTGAATAACGAAAACCCGTTGGTTCTTCCCAACAACAGCAGGCTGTCATTCACAGAAAACAAGGACCATATTTCATCCATTTGCCCGCCCGTGTATTTAGACAGTGTGTTTTTTTTGTCATTATACTCATACAGACTATAGCCACCACAGTACAACGACGAATGATGATTGGTAAGTGCGTACTTGTATTGATCGTCGGTAACGTACTGCATTTTACTACCTTGTTGCTGAAAAGTATGCGTCCAGATATTCGCCACTACCTTGCCGGTTTCGTCGGCGTATATTCCACGGGCCTGGTTGTTTTTTTCAACAGATTGTTGCCTGGTTGTAAAATAGGGTTTAAAGCGATTTTTCTCTATCTTCAATTGCAACACGCCGAGCGTAGTGCRAAGCCAGAGGTTCCCAAAATTGTCAGGGATGAGGTTGTAAATGAAAAGATTTTCAAAAGTCTTTATTTCTGAGTTTGAGGCTACTTTCAAAAAAATGTTTTCATTCCAGAGGTATAGCCCATCGGGAATATCAAGAATACTGGATGTGCCATCCGTTGAGTTTGCGGCCTGGTACCAATATTTTCCTTTTATGCTGTCTGTATTAAATCCTTTTATATCGGCGGGGAACTTAATTTCACCCTTACCCGTTATCATCCCAATATTAAATGTATTGGGTTCGGCGGTAGTGGTATAGGTAATTAAAAGATCATGCCGACTGTTAAAACCAACCGGCAGCGATCTTTGCGCATCCTTTTGAGTAAAGGCAATCACGGTATCTTTCGTCACCAAATACTGTGTAAACTGGGTGAATATTTTCAGCAGCGCTTTTCCCATGCCGAACATACAGAAACGACCTGTGGCCCTATAATCCAAAGAGGACGTGACACCCGGCCTATCCCAGTCTTTCATTTCATAGCGAAGCGTAAACCCTTTTTGGGAAGTGTATTGCCAAAGCCTGAAAGGACGGGCTGTAAGGAAATCAATTTGATTGGTGCCGTCATTCGAGATCCAGTAAACATCCGACTCCTTAAAAGGCAGTTTTGGAAAAGCATCCGTTAGTGTTTTAACTTCCTGCGTCACAGTATTCATCACATCCACCTTACCGTTTGTTGTAAGTTGAAAGCCTGTACTACCGTATTCAATGAACAGGTTATTGGCGTCATCTTTGGCAAGCTGTACCACTTTGTTGTCCTGCAGATGATTTCTCTGGCGGGTAAAAAGCAAACAATTTTTACCATCGTAGCGATTAAGCCCGTTGCGTGTACCAAACCACATAAAACCCGCCTTATCCTGTAGTCCGCAAAACACCTCGTGAGAAGCCAGCCCATCTTCAATAGAAATCATTCTTTTGGTGATGGTATAGCCGGTAGTATTATTTTCAAATTTGCTTTGCCCAAAAACAAATACGCCGGTTAATATTAAAACCAAAATCAATATGTAGCGAGAAAGAAACAGGCGGCTCATAATATTGTTGAAGATACTTTTTTTTGATTATAATCCCATTGCCCTGTTAACGGGCACCGATTAAGATTTGCAGCTATTTACTCATCAATAGGGCACCATGTAGTACAAAAAATTTGAAGGCTTCAGCTCTACATTTCGGGGTTAAAATCAGTACGCATAAATCAACTACTCAGAAAAAAAATGACTGGAGGATTCATAATCTTTTCGCCCCGGCATTCAAACGAGTTTATCAGTTTGAGAATAAGGCTAATTTTCTTGAAATCATTGATAAAATGGTGCAAGAAACACCCAGCTGGGCGCGCACAAACGGATAACCGGTGGTTATCCGCTTTTTTTGTAGGCTATTATTTTTTTACAGATATCGGAATATCAGGCAACCGGATAACCCGGTGACTATATTTGGCATCGTTTTCAGAGTGGGTAACCATTATGATAGTCGCTCCATCTTTATTCAGCTCGTCCAATAAGTCCATAACTTCCTTGCCATTCTCATAATCCAAATTTGCTGTTGGCTCATCTGCAAGTATCAATTTAGGCCTGTTCACCACTGCCCTTGCCAATGCAACGCGCTGCTGCTGACCACCCGATAATTGCTGCGGGTAAGTTTTTCGACGCTGATTTATATGCATTTTATCCAATATATCCTCGGTCCTCTTTGCACGTACTGAAGTTGGCAAACCGGTGTAGATCATAGGAAGTTCCACATTTTCAAATACGGTCAGATCATCGATCAAATTAAAATTCTGGAATAAAAAGCCAACATTTTGTTTACGCAGGTCTGCGCGTTTACGCTCATTAAAATGGGTTACTTCAACACCGTTAAAAACATAGCTTCCGCTATCGGGATCGTCAAGAAACCCTAAAATATTCAGCAGGGTTGATTTTCCGCAGCCTGATGGGCCCATGATCGCCACAAATTCACCTTCATCAACCTCGATGGACATTTTGTTTAATGCCACGATATCCAACTCATCGGTATGGTAGCATTTTTCGATATCAGAGATCTTTATCATATGCTTTAGATTTTAGAGGGTTAAAATCATTATAAAGCTAACGTTATTCTGTCTTTTATTTTTAAAAAACAGAAGAAGCAAGATAGGTAAAATACCACAAAATCAGGTCAATACAATATCACAATCACTCTTTAGGGGTAAAAAAAATATGATATAGTACAACTTACCCCTAGCCTACACCGGCAGGTACTTATTGAGCACTTTGCCGTGTTTGAAGGCTATTGAACTTTCTAATTTCAGGATCTTCCTTTCCTTAAAAATGGAAAGCCCTGCACCGATGGCTACAGGGTTAACGATGATATAATATTCATCAATAAGGTTAAGGCTGATAAGCGAACTTACAAAATTGGCGCCGCCATAAACGATGATATCTTTACCTGGTTGTTCTTTCAGCGCCTGTACTGCAGTAGCCAGGTCGCCGTTTTCTACTTCCAGGTTCCTGCCGGTGAAGGCTGTCTCCGTGCGGCTGAAGGCGATCTTGCGCATATTTACCATCCGTTGCGCCAAAGGATAAGCGGGGTTGTCGGGCATGTTATCAACCATATTTTCCCAGTGAGCGATAAAGTCGGGGGTCATTTTACGCCCCAGCAAAATGGTATCGCTGCTGTCGGCCAACTCAATTATTTTCTGAAAACCGGCTTCATCCGGGCCAGCCAGAAACACCCAGTCAATTTCGCCATTAAGCCCGCCTACAAAGCCATCAAGTGTTATGTTTACCTGTAATTTTAATTTTCGCATTGTAATCGTTTTTAAAAAGTGATGTATTATCCTAACAGCTCTTCCAGTTGGTTGAGGCCCATGGTAAAGCCCGTCTCGAAGCCCATCTTTACAAGCTGCTCCAACCCAAAGGTATCATCAAAGGTGATGGTCACGTTTACAATGGTAACGCCGTTGTTCTCGCTCATTTCCACCAGCCAATACATAGCGGGAAAGTCGTCTAAGGGCTTGCCATTCTCATCACAGAATTTACAGGTCGACTTAAAACTGTTCGGCGCGTCAATGGCCTTATAGATGCTTATGCTCCAATGCGTATCACCTTCCGGGCCTACCATGGCATAAAGCCAGTGCCCACCCTCTTTAAAGTCCATGGTCTTTGTTTTGGCATTCCATGGTTTGGGCCCCCACCATTGATCCAATTTATTGCTTTCCGTCCAGGCGCTCCATACCTTTTGGCGCGGCGCCTTAAATTCCCTAACAATGTGCATTGTCTTGTTCGCGGTGTCTTTGCTGATGCTGATCATGTTGTGTTTGTTTTAAATGTTATTTAAAAGGTTGTCTAACTGGTCAAAACGGGTCTCCCAAAGCTTACGGAAGGCTTCCATCCAATGGTCTATCTCTTTCATCTTTTCTATGTTAAGCTGGTAATAGATCTCGCGGCCGCTGTGTGTTTGGTCAACGGCGCCACATTCGGCCAATATCTGAATGTGTTTAGACACCGCTTGCCGGCTGCTGCCAAAATGCCCGGCAATGGCGTTGGGAGTCAGGGCGCCTACGGTAAGCAAGGTAAGAATGGCCCGGCGGGTAGGATCGGCTATGGCCTGGTAAATATCGCGTCTCATATATATATGCAACTGTTTGATTGCAAATATATATGCAATTATTCAGTTGCGCAATTTTTTTTTAATATTTTTGGCAATATAATTAGTGTGTGCGGAAGTATAAAAGTGATCCTTGTAGATTGAAGACGGCAAAGCCGTTTAGTGTACCCTTAGAAAGGTAACCATTTCCCAATAACCCAGTTATGTTTCCATACTGTCAACAAGGAAAAGGCACCTATGAGATGAACATTTACAGGTCCCGAATCACCTCCCCGATCCTAATAAAGGAGAATACGAGGCGTTAATAGTTTTTGTATCGTTCAAATAAATACCGTTAATAAATTGTTCTAATGTATACTTCTGTATTAGCCAGGGTATCATTAACCATAGTATCACATGACAATACGCTTCTTTTGCTTTTGGTGTATTTATCGCACAATTCAACCACACATGTGCCGCAGCTGCCCATACCACAGCACAAGCCAAAACCCGGAATAGCCAAACGATCGGCGATTAATGTCATCAGGCTGTGGTATTCGTTATAATGAACCGGGATGAGGTGTCTTTCATCCCTGAATATGAGTGTTAATGTTATATTTCTTTTTGGGCTTTCCATAGGCTTCCGGGAGCACTTCTGTCCTATTTTTCAGATACTTTTTTAAAAATGGTCTTCCCTTTTAATACCATTTTCATCCGCTGGCGCTTTAAAGAGATATGCGTAATGGCCGTTTCATTTTCATCAAATTGTTGTTTGTAGCTCGATATAATGTCCCTATAGCTTAATACACCCACTACTTTATTACCGGCAAATACCGGCAGCGCATCAACATCCTGCTGTGCCATTAATTCAACAGCGCTTCGCAGGCTATCGCCTACTTTTATTGCACCATTATTTTTTTTCGATAACCCGGCAACCTTAAAACCATCGTCGTACTTGGCAGAATATATATCTGAGACTTTTACCGTGCCCTGAAATTCTGATTTATCATTAAACACGGCGAGCCAACTATCTTTAACCGGGTTTACGGCCAGCCATTCTTTTACTTGCCGGATGCTCATGCCTGCGTTGAGTTTAATGTTCTCTTTACTCATTACCTGTGACACGTTGATTTTTTGAAGCACATCCGGCTCATAGGAATCAGGCGTAACAACACCCCTCCGCGCTATCTTTTCGGTCATAATGGTATTCTCCATCAGGAAAAAAGAAACAATGTACGATGCCGTGCAGGCGCCCAATAATGGCAGCAGGGCATGTGACTGCATAGTGGCCTCCAACGCGAAAGTAATACTTGTAAGATAAGCCCGCGATGCACCCGCGAACATGGCCGACATGCCAATTAATGCCCCCATTGGTATACTGATACCAATATCTGGAAATAAACCCAGTAACACGGTGCTGATAATTGCACCGGCAGCGCCGCCAATAGTTAACAACGGAGCCAGGGTACCGCCTGATGTTCCACTACCTAAAGCAATAGCCCAGGAAAGGAACTTAAATAAACATAAACTTAAAATTAAGGATAAAGGCACATTGCCGGTAAGTAAATTAGTTATGTTATCGTACCCCACTCCTAACGTATGCGGATAAAAGTAGCCAATTAACCCAACCGCCAAACCGCCTAATGCCGGCCACCACATCCAATGAACAGGTAATTTTTCAAACCAGTCTTCAATCAAATAAACGGCTTTTGTTAATGCTAAAGAAAGAAAACCAATAAGTATCCCGATAAAGCTGTATACAGCTAAGGCTAAATTAGACGGCGTCTCGAGGTTAGGCATCGGGAACACCGGTCCGGCTTCAAAAAGTAAATGATGACCTGCCGCACCCGTAATGCAGGCCAAGGCAACAGGAAGGATAGCTTTAGGCGAAAATTCAAACAGCAGCAACTCAATAGCCAGAAAAACAGCCGCGATAGGCGTACCGAATATGGCCGACATACCAGCCGTAGCGCCTGCTGCTAATATAACTTTACGTTCGCTTGAAGTAATTTTTAACAATTGCCCCAGCGTTGAACCAAGCGCGCCGCCTGTAGCAATAATTGGCCCCTCTGCGCCAAAAGGCCCGCCGGTACCAATTGCAATAGCCGATGATATTGGCTTTAAAAAAGTAATCGACGGTTTAATTTTACTTTGGTTCACTAAAATTTGTTCCATTGCTTCTGGTATGCCATGCCCCCTGATTGCTTTGGAGCCATATAACGCCATTAAGCCAACTAAAACGCCACCGATGGCTGGTATTACAATTACCCAAATACCCAGATGATTATTGGCCGGGCTATGAAAGCTTAAATCAAATGTTCCGTAAAAGGAAATATTGGTAACAAGGTTGATGAGCAGCACCAGGAATTTAGCTATAAAACTTATGGCTACAGCTACCAATACCGCATAGATGGATATTTTTATTAAACGGCTTTTTTTAAAGCTTACATATTTTACGTCTTCTGCTAATGATGTTAAAATTGGCGAAATGGGAATACTGTCAGCACGCTTACTGTTGATCATTGATATTTATATTGTTTAAACAATGTTTATTTATTAATTTTAATTGCAAAATTAGATAATTTTATTGCATAAACAATGCTTTAAATAAAACAAGCATATAACTTATTCAAAAACGACAATCATGTAAAACATGAAAACTATCAATAAATTTCAAGATTGGGGTAACCGGCATCATCCTGCCGCTATAGATGTTGTGCGGATATTGCTTGGGCTATTCCTGCTTTTGAAGGGCTATGCTTTTTTACAAAACATGGCTTATTTAAGGTGGATGCTTTCAACCCAGGACCTTGCCAACCTATCGCCGGAAGCAATTTCCTTTATCATATTTTATGTAATTTTTTGTCACATGACCGGCGGAGCATTGTTAATGCTGGGGATCTTAACCAGGTTGGTTTGTTTAATGCAATTGCCGATTATTTTAGCCGCCATATTTGTGATCAATATTTTTAAATCTTCTCTTAATACCGAGCTATGGCTTTCGGTTTTAAGTGGAATATTGTTATTGGTGTTTCTACTGCTTGGTTCCGGGCCATTATCGCTCGATAACTACTTTAATAAATTAAAAGCGGAATGAAGCAAGTTCAACACGGCATGCTGTTATGTCACATTTATTTTTGCAATTTAGCCCCTGAATGAAGGAAACAAAAAACGGTTGCGACTTAACCAGCTGCTATCTTTGTACGCACTGCGCCGGGGATTGGAGACCAGCTATCGCTGTTCATAAAAAAAACTTCACCATTAAAAAGGGGCAGCGGATTTTTAGCGAAGGCGATTCGGTTACCGGAATCTATTTTATTTTCTCGGGTAAGGTAAAGGTACATAAACGATGGGATGCCGATAAAGAGATCATACTTCGGTTTGCAAAACCAGGAGATATCCTGGGTCATTTAGGTTTGGGAAATGAGCCGGTATATCCCGTGTCGACAACAGCGATTGAACCTGCAACGGTTTGTTTTATTGAATTGCCGTTCTTCGAATCTTCATTGAACATGAACCCGAAGTTTACTTACTCGCTAATGAAGTTTTTTGCCAATGAACTTCAGGAATCTGAAAAACGAATGCGAAATTTGGTTCATATGCCTGTGAAAGAACGTATTGCATTAGCCCTGCTTACTTTAAAAAAGCAGTTTGGGGTTGATGATACCGGCGCGCTAAATATTGAGCTTTCCCGGCAGGATCTATCTTCCTTTGCGGCTGTTTCCTATGAAACACTATTCAAAGTTACAAACGACTTTATCCGTAATAACCTGATAGAAGTTAAGGGCAAAAATCTCAGCATCACAAATGAAAACGCTTTGATGGAAATGACCCTGGATTTAAAAATCAAATAGCCGCTTTATTTAAATTATATATTACGTTTTTCACTTTTTCAAAAAAATAACCGACCTGGCTCCTTTGGATTACAAGGCAAAGTATAACAAGGAAGCTGTTTTGGTTTGAATTCAATTAAGAGTGAAGGTCATTAATTTAACGCACAATGGGATAAGTCCAATTGATACCAGAATAAATAAACCAACCCTTACATAATTCAAATTCTTCCAAAGCATAGTTTTATTTAATAAATCAGTTCTTACAGAGGAGGTATTTGCAATCTTCTGAAAATCAATAATATTAGGCGCAAAATATAGTAATGTCCATACTCTGACAACAAAATGTACTGCAAATAAAATTAAAAGCCAATTTCTGATTAAGTCTAATTTCCAACAAAATATAATTGCAAGGATAAAAGTTATTTCGTGAATGGAATGTAATACTATCCAAAAGAGTTTAAAGTCGAGTCCATATTTGCCCTTGAATATTTGGAATGAATCAGGTGGTGATGCCGTCCATTTTGGGACGATAACTATTGTCTCAAATATTTGAGCGCCATTCATTAAGAAGTAAATAAGTGTAGTAACGAAAAGCCATATTTCTGCCCTTAACAAGTAATTTGATGTTATACTATCCATATTCCTATTTTTTAGATTTATTTAAATTGTCTGTCACTTCCTTCATTATTTCCATCGCTGAAAGCATATATCTTTCTATAATTTCAATTTCGTTTTCTTTTAATTTTGAAATCATGCTTACCATCTTTTTTTGTAAATCTGAAAATGGCCCACCCAATAGCTTCATTGCAGTTTGAGTATTAGGTACTATTATAATTTTTCTTCGATCATGCTTGTCAAATTCTCTTTTTGCCAAATTGTTTCTTTCAAGCCGATCTATTACTCCTGTTACTGCACCTGTTGTTAAGCCTGTAATTTTCGATAGGTCACCCGCTGACATAGAACCATTTCTTATTAAAATCCCTAAATATTTATGATCTGTTCCAGACAAACCTGCACTATGGGCAATTGCTTCGTGCATTGCGATAGTAATATCTGAGAACTGTCTTCCCATATCGGAAATTGCTTGTATATCCTGTTTGTCTAATTCCCTCTTCATAGAACAATCATTTATCTTACAATATAAGTATCTTAGTTACAAAGATAATAAACTGAACATTTTTTTTCAAATTAATTTTTCATAAAACTCAAAAAACTTTCCAGGGTTATTTTATATTTCCGGCAAGGCCTATATCATCAAATCGTGCATAAGCGGTTAGGGAAGCACCCAGGTGGGTGCACCGGAAGCGAATAGCCATTGATTATTCGCTTTTTTATGGTTTGACTTTGGGCTCATAAATGGGATCTACGGCATATTGGTTTGAAGTTATAAACTCCGAACAGCGGTATTTTTGTAAGACTGCGAATAATCGCTGTTATACTTGGGAATAGCTTTGTTTTTTTTGATATAACCGCATAACAGTAATTCAGTTCAAAGATTTAGGACATGACTTACTTTAGGTTCGTTAATCTTTTGAAAGCCTAAAGTTTCATAAAATTCGCTTGCAGCAGGATTATCAGTAAACAGCCGGAGAACAGTAAAATGTCGCTTTCCTTTATCAATGATGGTTTCCATTAGTAACGACGCGTAACCTTTTCTTCGATGAGCCTCCTGAACATATAAATGACGAACCCGCCCAATGTTTAAATCCCTGGCATAAGGATCATGGTTTAGGCCGCCGATGGCAACCAAATCTTTTGCTAAAACCAGTCCCCATAATTTTTCACCCGGCTTGGAAAATTTATTTGCTCCGCTGTTCCAATCATCGATTGTTCGTTGTATGAAATTATTCCCATTGATCTTCGATTCCGTCAACAAACTATGAACGAGGAAAAAATTCAGATCCGTAAATTCTATTAATTTGAGGCTATCGGTTGACAACATCTTCAAATTTAAAATAATAAAATGCATTGAGCTGTAAAAACCGAAACACTGTTGGCCGGAGGTACAATAATGGAGCATAACCTTGCGCGTTCTAAAATCTATTTCCGTCCGGTCAGCACTGATTTAGGAAAATAATATCGAGGTCTATTTGTTGTCCGTTTTTTTTTAAGCTCAATGTTAGCGAATAAAGCTAAATCATCCATAAAATGGTTCGGGAAGCGCTCAGTTGGCCGCACCCGAGTGAATACGACCGCGATTCCAGGCCAGAATCACGGTTGGGCATGGTAAAATATTTATTGCAGCAAGGTGCCGCCCGCCAGATCCCCGCCTCCCCTTTTCAATTAAACATTAACTATTTGAGGTGAAAAAGACCTCATAAATTCCTGTGCTTTTTCCACCATCTGTTCTGAGCCAATAAAAATAGCCGAACGTTGGTGAAGCTCCTCCACCTCTAACTCAAGTATTCTTTCATATCCATTTGAGGCTATCCCCCCAGCCTGCTCAACTATAAATGCCATAGGGTTACATTCATAAACCAGGCGCAGCTTTCCGTTTTTATATTTTGAAGTAGTTGGATATATAAATATGCCCCCTTTAATTAAACTGCGATGAACATCGGCAATCATCGAACCGGTATATCTTGAGGTATATGGCCGGTTGGTTTCATCATCCTCCACCTGGCAATATTTTATATATTTTTTTACCCCGGCCGGCAAATGCATATAATAGCCTTCATTTATTGAATAAGTGTTGCCTTCTTTAGGAATACTCATTTCCGGGTGCGACAGGCAAAACTCCCCTATGGAAGGATCAAGCGTAAAACCATTAACACCTTTCCCCGTGGTATAAACAAGCATGGTTGATGAACCGTATATTACATACCCGGCTGCAACCTGTTCGGTTCCGTTTTGTAAAACATCATCAAGCGTAGCTTTTCCGGTATTTGACTTTCTGCGATAGATAGAAAATATAGTTCCTACGCTCACATTTACATCAATATTTGATGAGCCATCCAAAGGATCAATGGCCACTATGTATTTGGCATTTTTTGATATATCTGAGTCAATATATACATGTTCTTCATTTTCCTCTGATACAACAATGCAGCATTCGCCTCCACTTTTAAGGGCCGCAATAAATTGCTCGTTGGCATAAATATCCATTTTCTTTTGCTGTTCGCCGTGTGTATTGGTTTCGCCGGTTTCACCTATAATATCCATAAGGCCGGCTTTATTTATTTCACGGTTAACAATTTTTGCAGCAATACCAATATCCCGCAAAAGCCTGGAAAGCTCCCCTTTTGCATAAGGAAAATGGCTTTGTTTCTCTATAATAAATTGTCCTAACGTTTTTACTGCTTTCATATAAATATTTACTGGTTTGTTAACATAACCTTTGCATTGGAGCAAAGTGGTTTATAAGGTATCAAAAGGTGATTTTTAAATACCAGGCAGGTTTGTGGTGCCTGTTTTTACAGGTCAATTATAGCCGGGTTATTATCCAAATCCCTTTTTACTAAGGTAGTTGGGCTGTATCCCCTAACTGTCATGCACTGTCTTAAGGTTTTAAACACTGTATGCCCTGTTAATATAACCTTGACGTAGATATTTATACTTAAAGCTTAATTATTATACTTCTTTTCATCATAAAAGGCGGTAACTCTTTAGATAATATCGTACAATAATTTGATAACAGATAGGTAAAAACCATATACGTCTTTACACATCTTTGTCTATACCAACTAAGCAACCAAACTCATTATTTTTTTCCTGGCAAAGTGGTGTTCAATTTTAAACAGCGTATATCTATTAAATGATACAAACAAATACTGCCTTCCGGGATATTACGATAAGATTCCCGGCTCAAATTATTATCGGAACAAATTCTATCCTGAAACTGGAAGACGAAATTGCCGGCGCCGGGTATACCAATGCATTAATAATTACTATAAATCCACTTTTAACAAGGCTTAACCCGCTTATACAACAACTAAGGCAACAGGGTATTAATATACTGGTAAACACCTCTGTTATACAGGAACCATCGTACGATGATCTTGATATTTTATTAAAGTCTGTAGCTGGTAATCCTATTGATGTAGTTATTGGTATTGGCGGTGGCAGTGTACTTGATATTGCAAAATTATTAGCCGCTCAAATTAATAACGACCAAAGCCTAAGCGACATTGCCGGCATTGGCCTGCTTAAAAACCGCAGTATAAAATTAATATGTGTACCAACAACCGCTGGTACAGGCAGCGAGGTATCGCCAAATGCCATACTCATTGATGATGCCGATAATCAAAAGAAGGCAGTTATAAGTCCGTACCTAATTCCGGATACCGTAATAATTGATCCGTCACTAACATTTAACCTGCCGCCTGATGTTACAGCCGCCACCGGGCTTGACGCGCTTACACATTGCCTTGAGGCTTATACAAACATATTTGGGCATCCATTTATTGATATGTATGCTTATGAAGGCATGCGGCTTATTGCGGGCAACCTTGTAAAAGCGGTTAAGAACGGGACCGATGAAATTGCCCGCACTCAACTGGCCATTGGCAGTATGATGGGCGGCTTTTGTTTAGGACCGGTAAATACAGCAGGGGTACATGCACTCTCCTATCCTTTAGGCAGTATGTTTCACTTAGCACATGGCCTGTCAAACGCTTTGCTTTTACCACATGTAATGAAGTTTAATATACCGGCTGCTCCTGCCCGTTATGCAAATGTGGCCCGTGCACTCGGCTGTAACAGCTTTGATAGTGACATTGAAACCGCCTATGCCGGTGTCGAAAAAGTCCGCAACCTGTTAAAACAATGTGGCATCCCCGGAGGGCTGAGCGAGGCGGGCATAGATAAAGCTGCTATACCAATAATGGCTACTGATGCAATGAAAATTACACGATTACTTAAAAATAACCCACGTACAATAGCTTTTAAAGATGCTATAAGTATTTATGAAGCAGCTTATTGAAATAAAATGAAAGTAAAAAAGAAATACAACGGTTTAGTGGTACCGTCAATAACCCCCTTAACCGAAAATCACAAGCTGGATCATGAAGCTGTTGAGAAAATTTTTGACAATATTTTCAATTATGGAGGTGTCCCCTTTATATTGGGTACTACGGGCGAATCTCCATCATTGCCAAATGATGTTAAACGCGACTTTATAAAGCTGGCTGCAAGACTTAAGCAACCCCATAAACTGCTGTATGCGGGCATATCATCAAATTGCGTAACCGAATCAATTGAAATCGCCAAGCAATGCGCCGATGAAGGGGTTGATGTAGCCGTAGCACACGTACCAACTTATTTTACATTAACAGAGGCAGAAATAAAAGATTACTTTGAAACCCTGGCCAATAACATTCCGTTGCCGCTTATTATTTATAATATACCGGCTACAACCAATGTATCTATACAGTTAAATTTACTTAATGAGTTAAGCCATCATGAAAATATAGTAGGCACAAAGGATTCTGAACGCAATTATGAACGTTTGAAGCAATCGCTCAGTTTATGGGCTAAAAGGCCCGATTTCAGCCACTTTTTAGGATGGGGGGCACAATCTGCACATGCCCTGTTCACCGGGGGCGATGGGCTTGTACCAAGTACCGGCAACCTGTTTCCGGATATTTACTATAAAATGATTGTAGCTGCCGACAATAATAACGAGCCAGCCGCGCTGCTTTTACAAAAACATTCAAACTTAATTGGCGATCTGTACCAGGGCAAGCGTCTGTTGGGCAGTTCGTTGGCCGCTTTAAAATCATTAATGCAAAGTGCCGGCCTTTGCCAACCATACATGATGCCGCCTTTGCAACCGGTATCAGAAGCAAGTGCCGCCCAGTTACAACAGGACCTGCAAAACATAGTTACCCGCGAAAATCTTAATTTACCAATTTACCAATGATCAATAAAAAACCTATTATAGGCATCACCATGGGCGATCCGGCAAGTATAGGGCCCGAAATAGCTATAAAGGCCCTGCTTACCAAACGATTGTTTGATATTTGCAGCCCTGTAATTATTGGCGATGCCGCTGTTTTTAATGATATTGTTAAAAGGCTTGGCATGCAAGCCACCATCAACCCTATAAAAAATATAAAGGATGCCGCCTTTATTTACGGCGAACCCGATGTGTATGATCTTCAAAATGTTGATATGAGCCAGCTCCGTTTTGGCGAAATATCGGCTATGGCCGGTAACGCGTCTTTTGAGGCCGTAAAAAAAGTGATTGATCTTGCCCTTGCAGGTGAGGTTGATGCCACCGTTACCGGGCCCATCAATAAAAAATCAGTAAACGAGGCCGGGCATCATTTTGCCGGCCACACAGAAATATACGCGCATTTTACAGGTACTAAAAAATACGCCATGCTGCTGGTTGAGGATAACATGAAAGTGATCCACGTTTCAACCCATGTATCGCTAAGGCAGGCTTGCGACCTGGTAAAAAAAGACCGCATAGTACAGGTAATTGAACTGCTACATAATGGATTGATTCAATTGGGTGAAACCAACCTCAAAATAGGCATTGCCGGTCTTAACCCTCACGCGGGCGATTCCGGCTTATTTGGAACGGAAGACGACCAGGAAATACTGCCTGCCGTACAGGAAGCGCTTAAGGCAGGTTATGACGTAGAGGGTCCTGTACCTGCCGATACGCTATTTTCAAAAGCTTCAACAGGATATTACGGCGGCGTTGTGGCCATGTATCACGACCAGGGGCACATCCCCTTTAAGCTTACCGGCTTTAAATGGAACGCGCAAAAACAGCAGATGGATAGTGTAAAAGGAGTGAATATTACCATGGGGCTGCCTATTATTCGCACTTCGGTTGATCATGGAACGGCTTTCGAAATAGCAGGAAAGGGAGTAGCCAGCAGCGATGCAATGGTACTGGCTATTGAATCGGCCGTACAGCTTAGTAAAAACAGGATAATGCAAAACGCATGATAGCTGTAATTGCAGATGACTTAACAGGAGCAGCAGAACTTGCTGGTATTGGGCTTGGTTATAAGCTAAAAACCGAGGTTAGTACCGTTATTGATTCAAGCTGTAATGCCGACCTGCTTATCATTGCAACCAATACACGTTCATTACCCGAAGCTGAAGCCAGGCACATCATGGCTGAACTCACCATTCAATTGATGTCGCTTAAACCCAGGCTCATTTTTAAAAAGATAGATTCTGTTTTACGCGGGCATATTTTAAATGAAATTGAAAGCCAGTTAGCGGTATCCGGATTAAAAAGGACATTAATTATCCCGGGCAATCCATTGCATGAAAAAAAGATTGTTGACGGTATTTATTATTATAAAAATGAGCCGATACACCTTAGCGATTATGCCAATGATCCTGCATTTCCGGCAACAACATCAAATGTTAAAGAAATGCTTAGGGCAGCCAACCCGATAAACTTATTAAAACCCGGGGAAGAATTACCGGAAACCGGCATTATGGTTGGTGAGGTATTTGATGAAATTGATTTAAACTATTGGGTTGAACAAGCTGATGGCGATACACTTTTGGCCGGTGCATCAGGTTTATTTAGCAACCTGCTTCAACACCTGTTCTCTGCACAACCGGCCGGTTATTCATATCCAGGCTTGCCAGGCCGGCGTTTGTTTGTATTTGGCAGCACATTTTACCAGGGCAAACTTGTGGTTAATAATGGCCTCCTGAACAATATAGCTGTACATTATGTACCGGCGGCCATCGTTTGCAGTAAAGATGATGACAAGCCAATAATTTATCTGTTTGCCAGTCATGTTGCCACAAGTATTATTCAGCAAAATAATGCCATAATCGCCATAAATCCTGATTCTATCAGTGGCATAAAAATCGATCCCGTTTTACTAAGTAATAAAATAGCCACCATTGTAAAACAGGTGATCCAATATACTACGCTAAATGAACTGTTAATTGAAGGCGGTGCAACTGCATGGTCGGTTTTAAGCCAGTTAAATTTTAAAAAAATGTATCCTGTTAACCAGTTAGCTCCGGGTGTTATCCGTATGAGCGTACCTGGTGATACCCAATTATATGTAACTTTAAAGCCCGGCAGCTATGAGTGGCCCGCCCCGCTTTGGGTAACCAATTAATTATACCTGATTATGAAACATGAAACCCTACACCTGGCAGATTATATTATTATAGCATTAGCGTTGGCCATTTCATTAACCATAGGCATAAGGTTTTCAAAAGGACAAAATTCAACCAAAAAATACTTTGTATCGCGCGGCTCAATACCCGCCTGGGCAATTGGCATGTCGCTTATGGCTACGCTGATTAGTAGTGTAACATTCCTGGCTTATCCCGGGGAAGGTTTTTCATCAAACTGGATCCTGCTTGTACAGGGTTTAATGGTGCCCATAGTATTGCTTTTAATAGTATGGTTTATTGTGCCACTTTACCGCGAAGTTATTGGGGTAAGCACCTATGAATACTTCGAAAAACGTTTTGGCACTTTTGCCCGTTTTTATAGCTCAATAAGCTTTGTATTAACCCATTTTTCAAAAATGGGCACGGTATTTTTCCTACTCGCCCTCGCCCTTGCCAATATGACAGATACCAATACCTACGCCATTATCTGGATCATAGGATTTGTCATTATCCTTATCACCCTCATTGGCGGTATTGAGGCTGTGATCTGGGCTGATGTGGTACAGGGTTTCCTACTGATTGGCGGCGGCATCGTATCATTTATTATACTCATATGTTCTATAAAAGGCGGCCTGCCCGAGCTTTGGCATATTGCCAGTATCAATCATAAAAACAATTTTGGCCCCTACACCTGGGATTTCAAAAAGCTCACTTTTATAGTAATGGCCATTAACGGGGTGTTTTATGCCATACAAAAATACGGCACAGATCAAACCATGGTGCAACGCTACCTGACGGCCAAAACAGATAAGGCAGCCATCCGGGCCTCCATAATGGGTGTAGCCCTTACAGTCCCGCTATGGGCGCTTTTTATGTTTATAGGCACGGCCCTGTTTGCTTTCTACCAGCAAAACCCCTTACCTGCAGGTATTAAAGCCGATGCGGTTTTCCCTTATTTTATTATGAGCAAACTGCCTACAGGCGTAGTCGGCCTTATTTTGGCTGCGTTAATATCAGCTGCCATATCAAGTCTTGGCGCCGATCTGAACTGTCTTTCGGCCATCGGGGTTGAAGATTATTACAAAAAGTTCAGGCCAAATAAAACTGATAAAGAATACCTTAAAGCGGGCAGGTGGATAGTAGTAATTGCAGGTATAGGCGCTATAATGATTGCCTCGCTTTACCTGCTTGCAGGTGATGAAGGGGCTTTAGGTATCGTATTCACCTTATATGCCATATTTTCGGGAGGGATTGCGGGTATATTCCTGTTAGGATTGTTTAGCAGCCGTGCTAACCGACAAGGGGTTAATATTGGCATAGCAGCCTGTATCGTATTTACGGCTTATGCCTTTTTAACATCTACCAAAATTGGCTTAGGTGATCAAAAACACATCCTGCTCGATTTGGAAGAATACAACTTTAATCAGCATAAATACATGCTGGGTGTTTACAGTCACCTGGTTGTGATCATTGTTGGATCGGTAGCCAGCCTGTTTTGGCCAAAACCTAATATCAACAAAAACCTGCTTTTCAGCGGCTGGCTCGAAGCTAAGCGCGCCGGTAAGATCGGTGAGCAACATGAGGTTACAATTTGAGATTGTTGACCGGCACTCTATAAAAAAAACGAATGAAGAAATTAATCATCCTGTTTGCCCCTATCTTATTTTTATATGCACCTGCGAACGCGCAAGTAAAACTGGCTTCCTTGTTTACCAGCAATATGGTATTGCAGCAGCAAAGCAATGTACCCATCTGGGGATGGGACAAAGCCGGTTCCAGTATAACAGTAAGCACTTCCTGGAATAAAAAAAGCTATAAAACCAGGGCAAATGCAAGGGGTAAATGGATGGTAAAAATTTCGACCCCAATGTATGGAGGTCCGTATACTGTATCTATCAGCGATGGCAATACCATAAAGCTCGATAATGTACTTATTGGCGAAGTTTGGCTTTGTACAGGGCAGTCAAATATGGAGATCCCGATGAAGGGTTATAAAAGCCAGCCTATCAGCGGTTCGGTTGATGCCATATTAAGATCGGCGAACAATAATATTCATATCTACACAGTTCCCCGTTCATCTGTAACCGAAGCACATGAAAACAGTAAACCGTCCGAATGGCATGTGGCCTCGCCGGAGTTTGTGGCTAATTTTAGTGCTACGGGCTATTATTTTGGCCGCCTGCTTAATGATATACTGCATATCCCCATCGGCCTTATCAGCGATTGCTATGGAGGCTCGAGCGCAGAAGCCTGGATGGATGCTGAAGGATTAAAAAACTTTCCCGAAATAAAAATCCCCGCCAAAACAGACTCCATTAAAGCGGTATCGCGCACGCCAACAACGCTGTTTAATGGCATGCTTAACCCGGTAATTGGTTATGGCATTAAAGGTTGTATCTGGTACCAGGGCGAATCAAACTACGAACGCCCCGATCAGTATGAAAAACTCTTCCCGGCTATGGTGAAGCGCTGGCGCGAATTATGGCAACGAGGCGATTTTCCTTTTTATTATGTACAGATAGCGCCCTATGATTATACCCAGCTTCCGCCATACAATTCAGGCGGCAAATACAACTCGGCTTACTTGCGCGATGCCCAGCGAAAATCATTAAATATAATCCCCAATAGCGGTATGGCCGTACTGCTTGATGTGGGCGAACAGGCAACCATTCATCCGCCGCGGAAAGAACCGGCAGGTACGCGCCTGGCTTATCTTGCCCTTGCCCAAACATATGAAATAACCGGCTTCGACTATGCAAGTCCGCTATATAAAACCATGACCATTGAAGGCAGCAGAACCACTATCAGGTTTGAGCATGCCGAAAATGGCCTGACATCATACAACAAACCGCTCCAATACTTTGAAATTGCCGGGAAAGACAAAAAATTTTACCCGGCGCAGGCCGCCATTTCGGGCAGTACCATTGTGGTTTCATCTCCACTGGTAAAAGAGCCCGTTGCTGTGCGTTATGCTTTTAGCGATTTTGTAACCGGCGATCTGTTTGGAACCAATGGACTGCCGGTATCTTCATTCAGGACCGACGATTGGTAATATGAAAAACCTGTGGTTGCTTATATTTATATTATGGGGCAATGTTGCCTTTGCGCAAACCGAAAAAGGGATTGAGCAGTATAATGTTACCTGGACCAGCCAAAGCCAAAATTCAGGCCAATCCATGCCTTGTGGCGGTGGTGATGTAGGCTTAAACGTATGGGTTGAAAAAGGCGAACTGTTTTTCTATATAGCCCGCAGCGGTACGTTTGATGAAAACAATGCTATGCTCAAACCTGGCCGTGTAAGGGTAAAGCTCACCCCAAATCCTTTTGATGGTACCGAATTTAAGCAACAGTTAATGCTGCAAAACGGAGCGGTACTTGTCACAGGGAAAAATGGCGGTATCAACGCAGAAATAAAGCTTTGGGTTGATGTATACCGGCCGGTGATCCATCTGGAGATCAACAGCAATAAAGCCATAAAATCAGAGGCCTCCTTTGAAAGCTGGCGATATAAAGACAGACCTGTAAAAGGTGTCGAAAACAACCAGGGCTCCTGGAAATTTGGTGCGCATGGTAATGTTAAAACGCTAAAAGATTCAATCGCTTTCCGGGATGGCGGGATCCTGTTTTACCATCATAACCTCGATTCAACCATATTTGATGTAACCGTGAAGCAGCAAGGTATGGATGTTGTGAAAGACCAGCTGTTTAACCCGCTTAAAAATCTCACTTTCRGCGGTTTAATGCTGGGTAAAAACCTTAAAGCCGCCGGCACTTATAGCGGTAGGTACATGGATACTGATTTTGAGGGCTGGAAACTGCAAAGTGTTAAACCAGCCCGTACCCAAAACATAGCTATCTATCTTAATACCACACAAACAGCAGCTGTTTCCGAATGGAAAAATAACCTTCAAAAAGTTGTCCTTGAAGCCAATGCCCATAACAAAACCGCATGGCAGCATACAGCCAATTGGTGGCAGCAATATTGGGACAGAAGCTTTATCTACATCAACCCTAAAAACAACCAGGACACGGCCGCATGGCAAACCGGCAAAAATTACCAATTGTTCAGGTATATGCTGGGCTGCAATGCTTACGGGCAATATCCTACAAAATTTAATGGCGGACTATTCACCTACGACCCGGTTTTTGTAAGTGACAAAACCAATTACACCCCCGATTTTCGTAACTGGGGCGGCGGTTTGATGACAGCCCAAAACCAGCGGCTGGTTTATTTCCCGATGCTTAAAAGCGGGGATATCGATATGATGAAACCGCAGCTCGATTTCTACCTGCGCTCGTTGCATAACGCCGAACTGCGCAGCCAGGTTTACTGGGGGCATAAAGGGGCAGCTTTTACCGAGCAACTGGAAAATTTCGGTCTGCCCAACAGTGCCGAATATAACTGGAAACGTCCCCTTGGTTTTGATAAGGGATTGGAATACAACCAATGGCTGGAATATACCTGGGATACCGTTTTTGAGTTTTGCCTCATGATGCTGGAAACCGAACGGTATGCCGGTAAAGACATCCACCGGTATATTCCCTTTATCGGGAGCTGTTTAACATTTTTTGATGAGCATTACCAGTACTTTGCCCTTGAACGGGGCATCAAACCGCTGGATGGCGATGGCCATTTGGTATTATACCCGGGGGCGGGGGCCGAAACGTTTAAGATGGCCTATAACTCCAACTCTACCATTGCAGCTTTACAAACCATTACCCGGCGTCTGCTGGCTTTGCCCGATAATTATTTAGACAAAGATGAACGGTTAAAATTAGCCGGATTTTTAAAACGCATCCCTCCTGTTACTTATAATGAAATTGATGGCCATAAGGTTCTAACTCCAGCAAAGTCATGGGAACGGGTGAGTAATGTAGAGAGTACCCAATTTTACACTGTTTTTCCCTGGGGTATACACGGCATTGGCAAACCAGGGTTAGACATAGCCCTTAATAGCTGGAAATATGACACCCTTGCCATCAAATTCAGGAGTGGTATGGGCTGGAAACAGGATAACATATTTGCAGCCAGGTTGGGTTTAACCAAAGAAGCCGCCGAACTAACCACCTTTAAGCTCAAAGACTCCGGCAGGCGTTTCCCGGCTTTTTGGGGGCCAGGTTTCGATTGGACGCCCGACCATAATTGGGGAGGTTCGGGCATGATCGGTTTGCAGGAAATGCTGATGCAGGTTGACGATAAAAAAATCTACCTCTTCCCGGCATGGCCAAAGGATTGGGATGTACATTTTAAGCTGCACGCACCTTACAATACAACGGTTGAAGGCATTTTGAAGAACGGAAAAGTGGAAAATTTAACGGTCATCCCGGAGGAAAGAAAGAAGGATATTATACTGATGCTTAAAGATCAAAAAGCAGAATAGTAAAGTAAATTACCCGGCCTTAAAAATGAACTTAAAAGCGCATCAACCAAACTTGCGAAGTTTCAAAAACTTCGCAAGTTTTAAATCGCCGTTGCCGAAACTGCATAAAACCTTTTACCTTTCGCCTTTTACCTTTCACCTAAAAGGCGCCCAAAAGTTACCTATCCAACGGAATCCATGTTTCCATATCTACGTGACCCCTGTTACCCCAGGCATAGTAAGGGATTAGCCTTACATCCACTGCGTTTTGTTTTGGGGCTGATACTTCGTTGTAAAGCTGGTTTTTCCAATTGCCCTCGTTGCGCACGTCGGCTTTGCCGGTAAGGCTCATGATACTGCTGTTATCAATCATGATCATTTCCGGCTTCAGTTCGTTTTGGGCCGATAAAGCAATATTGAATAGTTTTTGCCCTTTGGTCAGATCCGCCGACTCCAGGCAATACACCACCGGGCCACGTTTCACGGCTACCTGGTTACGGGTTTCCTCAACCAGGGGGTTAGCTTCCATCATAGTTACCGGCATTGGTAAGTCAAGCTCAATCACCGTACCTTTTTGCCATACCGCTTTTAGTTCTGTGTATGCACCTGGCGAAGTATCCAGCCGCGGTACCGGCTGCCCTGCTATTTTAATACCAGCACCCTTACACCAACCCGGTATCCGCAGAAAAATTGAAAACGCTTTATCGCCCGGCACCTCATCCAAACGGATAGTAATTTTACCATCCCATGGGTAATTGGTAGTTTGCGTAAGCTTAATTGGCGTGCCATCTTTTAACCTTGCTGATAAGGTGTTGCCGCCATACAGGTTAAACCATAGGCCCTTGTCGGATACGCTATAGGCATAATCGCTCACCTCCGCTATTGTACGTACCACATTCGGCGGGCAGCAATTGGAAAGTTTGATATACCCCACTCTATCTTTCGACCATCGCTGGGCAAATGGCAAATCATCCGAATAACTCAGGGGATTAGTATACAGGAAATTCCGCCCGCTTAAACTGATGCCCGATAGTACACTATTGTACAAAGCCAGCTCCATCACATCGGCATATTGGGCTTTGCCGGTAATTTGCAGCATTCGCCAGTTCCATAATACATTACCAATATTGGCACAGGTTTCGTTATGCGCGGTAAAATTTGGCAGCTGGTAATCGCGCCCGTAAGCCTGGTGTACTTTCTGCACATCATTGGGGTTATAGGATGTACCATCGGGCGATACGCCGTCGTACAACGAGCCGCAGCCACCTGTTATGTACATTTTGCGGTTTACCACATCGTTCCACATCAGGTTTAACGTATGCATCAGGGTTGTATCACCTGTTTCTGTATACACATCGGCAGCGCCGGCAAAAAGGTAATTGGCCCGCACGGCATGGCCCATAGCCTGGGTTTGCTGCCTGAAAGGGATCCTATCCTGGTTATCATCGGTACCGTTCTCCATAAGGCCCCTTATATTGATCAGGCTTTTAGCCAGCTCAAGGTATTTGGGGTCGCGCGTAGTGCGGTACATCTCTATCACGCCCATATAATGCGACGGACAAATGGCATTCCGCGCCAGTTCTGGCGATGCCGTTTTGTAGAATTTGTAAAGGTAATCCGTTGCTTTTATGGCCACTGTTAACAAGGTAGTTTTACCTGTTGCCCGGTAATGCACGCATGCGGCGGTCATTAAATGGCCCAGGTTATAGGTTTCAAAGTTGAGCCTGTCATTAAATGCTTTCTCCTTGCCGGTATGCTTGCGCTCTTCAATAATTGTAGGGGTATGAATGTAGCCATCCGCACGTTGTGCTTTGGCAATCACGGTGATGGTTTTATCCATCAGCTCATCTAATTTAGCATCGCGCGTTGAGGCATACATACTGGCAACCGCCTCAAACAGCTTATAAAAATCCCCATCATGAAAGGGCGGCCCTTCGTGCGAGCCGGTATCCAGCCCGGCCGCAATCTCGAAATTACGGTAGGCGTGACTGATCTTCGGATCGGTATAAACGCGCCACAGGTTGGGGATCATGGTATCGCGGCAAACTTTAAACTTGTCTGCCCAAAAGCCGTTCGTCCAGGTTACATTACCCATATCCACACTGCTCAATTGAGCAAAGGGGCTTTTAGTGGTATTAACAAGCGATTTATTTTGTGCCGAGGTTTTAACCGCTGATGCCAGGCACAACAAAATCCCCGCACATTTCCATATATTTTTCATATTCGATATTTTATTTCTTTTTTTAATATGCTGCCTGTATTGCATGGCGAGTCGACTCACCCCGACATCTTGTACACCTTACCACTCCCTATTGTACCGATACCAGCTTTACAGGCCCCAATAAACCGGCGGGCAATAAAGTTTTTCCTTCTAAACGGTATGGCGCATTTGTCCAGGTAATTCTATTTTTTTCGGGTTTGATGTGGTCGCCCATCAGGCGGTTGGTCCACGTATTGGTTACTTCGATGCTTAGCTTGTTAGTGCCGGGCTTTATTGCCCTGGTTATATTTACCCGGTAAGGGTAAGTCCAGGCTACACCGCAATCAATGCCATTTACATAAACCTGTGCCATGTTGGCGACCCTGCCCAGGTCGAGCCATGTTTCGGCCACGACACCTTTATTGATAAAAGTTTGCTTATAGATTGCCGTGCCCGAATAATACTTAATACCCTCCTCCTGCCTTTCCGGCCAGCTATCCAGCCTATCAAACATAACAGGCGTTGTCGGGCCGCCAAACTTAGGGTCGAAACTAAGTTCCCATTGTGGTTTAAGCGTTTGCAATAGCGTTTCCTTTTCGCCTTTAACCTGCTGAGCCACTTTAAGCGGGGTAGCGCCTTTTTTAAGCACCACAAACACAGATCCGTTTGCCGCAAGTTGCAACGGCAAAACAGTGCGGCCCTTTTTTACCTGCCAATTAGCAGCTAAAACATTTTCGCCGGTTAAAGCATCCCATAATTCCGGGCGGCCTTTTGTTGATCTTAGGGATAATTCAATCGTACGTTGTTGCTCCTGCTGGTTAGCTATAAAGTAAATATCAAAATCTGGCGCAAGTCGATGTGTCCAGGCGATACCATCAGTGTAGTTCCCGGCGGGGTCTTTAACAATTACATCGCGAGATATGCCTATTTTATCAAAAGTTTCTTCTTTATATGGCCCAATTAAAACTTTGCCCCGGATGGTCTTGTCTTTAGCCGATGCCCATAATGCTTCGCCGGCTTGTTTCACTTGCTTGTCATCGGTCATGCCATTTGCCTTTAAAGGTTTGTTATTAATCAGTACAGTTGCGCCATCGTTAACCAATTGCTGCAACTTTTTTACAACTTCCGGCGACATTAAACCCGGATCAGGCGACATGGAATGCGCGCCCGGAATTACCAACATGGCATAGCTTGCACCACCGGGAAGCCCAATCCTCCCATTCCTTACTTTGGCCAAACGCAGCAACGCATCCCGGTTAAAGGAATCATAGGCGTAGCCACGTAAAGGATCAATCCAGTTTTCGGGCAAAGCCATGTTGGCCGAGTGACTGGCATCTGAGATGCTGTTTGTTATCGGTTCGCCTTTGTTGGCCAGTCTTTCGGCTTCCTGTTTTATTCTTTCGGCACCAAAGATCCCCGGCAGGGTAGCAACCAACCTATCAGGCAAAATAGCCCGGCGTGGTGTTTCTTCACCGGTAAATACAGCTATATCCGCAACAGGGTGTCCCATTTGCAATAACGCCTGGCATCGCTGAAGGTAGTCAAACCATGCCTTACCGGGTTTCCACCAGGTTTGATCGCGCTGAAAAAACACGCCGATGCCATCCAGGGTCATTCCCGGTTTACGGTTGGGCCAGGGGTTATGCACATTTACGTGAAACACCAGGCGGTTAATACCCAGGGCAAAGTTGCGGTCAGCCATCGTTTTCAGCATGGCCGGATGCTCGTCCCATAACAACCGCAACTCGGTAAATGCTTCGGCCTGAATAATATTTTTACCATAAATATGCCCTCCCGATATCGCATCCAGCATATCATTAGGCTTATCATGCGTAGGGCTGCGAAACCAAAACTCTCCCATCGGGATATCTGCCTTGCTGTAATGCAGCATACCATCACTTACCATTGTTGGGGCCACGCTTTCGGCAGTAAATTCGCAGCCGTTTTCATGGGCCAGTTTGGCCATGGTGCCGTAAAAATTATCAACCAGTAATTCGGCAATAGTTTGCCTTATATCGCTTAATACCTTTTCAGATACATCGGCGCTTTGCACAGGTACACCCGCCATCACCGGCAGGTAAGGCAACAGATCATACCCCCGGCGTTTTTTAAACTCCCCGGCAAAAACGGGCGACCAGTTTTGGCTGCCACATTCCCAGCTATCGACATGAAAGATCTTTAACACCTTTTTTGCAAGATCGGGCCCGCCCTGTCTGATGGCCTCGCCAAACCAATGGTCAAATTGCACTTTGGCGGCTTCGGGACTAAACTTATCGCATTCCAAACCGCTGCCTGCGCCACCTGTAGCGTTGGTATGGCCTGTTGAGGTGTGGCCTATGCGTAATATTGTCCATTCGCCTGCTGGTACGTCCCAATCGAGTTTACCATCGGGGCTCAATTTATCCGTGAGGTTAATGATCCTGCTTTTATCAACACAAAGTTCACCGGGCAATTGTGCTGCTGTCGTTCTTTTACTTACCCGCCATACTTCGCCGGTTTTGCTTTCATACTGATGGATGCGCGCTTCGGACGATAACTCAATGCCCGATAATTTTAATGTTGGTTTCCACTTGGCAAAGTCAAGGTCCTCGGCACCGGGTTCTGATCCTGCTTTATCATAAATAAATCTGAAGTATTTAGCAGTAGCAGCAGGAATTTCGTTGGTGATCTCCGAGTCCCCATCCTGCCAACCATGCCGGGGAGGATTAAGTCTGCCTAAGGACCGGAAGTTTTTACCATCATCGCTAACCTCGATAAGTAACCGCTCTGCCTGGTAATTGCTGGCCGCCGTATGGATAACAAGCGAGCGGCAGGTAAAAGGCTTTTGAAACTCCAGCTGGATCCAACAGGGCTCATTGCTTGTAAAACTCTTTTTATTGTTTTTCTCCGCAAGATATTGAACATCGGTATTGGCAATACTGGTGCTTACTTTGGGTTGCGCATCACAACTGCTGATGCCCTCACCCTGCGGAGATGGATAGGCCAGTATTTCGATATCTTTATAGTAGTTTTTATAATGCGCCGGGGTTGGTAAAGTATCCCGATAGGCTTTACCACCTGCTACTTTAACTTTCGACGAAACCACCTTTTGCATTGATAATTCGGGCGTGATCCATGGCCCGCCTGCAAGCGCGAAACCATCACAATCATGCATTGCCATTTTAACACCTATCCTATCCGCTTCCTGCATGGTAAATTTCACCATGGCCCACCATTCTGGCGTCAACTGTTCAACCGCCGGGGTTATGAATGGCGGATTTGCGGCTCCTTTTATTGGCATAAGATAAGCGCCGCCAATGCCTGCCTGCTTCATAGCCTGCAGATCGGCGGTGATGCCCTCATGTGTTACGGCGGCCTGCATCCAGTACCAGAACACCCAGGGCTTCGCGACCTCGCCGGGGTGCAAAAAAGTTTGTTTTAATTCGTCCTTTGCATAGGAAACACTCCGCACCTGGGCCCTGCCCTGCAATGCGAAGCAGCAAATACATATACGAAGTACCAGGATGAACCTTTTCATAAACATCAGTTAAATTTTGTTTTACCAGCCACTACTTTTGCTTTATCAACACCTCCGTTATACGGCATGGCGCGATATAAAACGTATAATGATAATCCTTTGCAGGTATGCGGTATTGTTCCAATGGCGCCGCTACTTCCGACCAGCTATCATTTCCACCAAGTCCCATTTGTACCAGGTCGATATTAAGGGTAATAAAACCAGCATCTTTTAGCTTGTTGGTATGTTTAGCATGCAGGATATTATCTTCGGTATAAGGCCAGGCGCTCATGCTGAGCAGGCTATCGGCAGTTACCAGCAGGCCATTAGTTTTATTATGCAGCAGCATCCAGCGTACATCAGTCCGGTTACCGTTTTCCTGTGGTACCACATATGGCTCCATAAACTGACTGATGACCTGATTGTAAATACCGGCTTCGGAACCTGTGCGCCTGTCTGTGTAGTTTTCGTAAGGTCCGCGGCCATAATAGGCGATATTGCTATCGGCTCGTAAAATGCCCATTTGCATACCTACTTTGGGAAGACCCGGCAGGTTTTTATCGGCGACCAGGCTGTAATCAACTTTGATAGTACCTTTTCCGTTTATGGTATAAGTAACTTTAACAGAAGCACTGTCATTAATAAGCGTGTAAGTGCTGTTAATTTTCACCAGGCCCTTTACAGAGCGGTCAATGTTGATATTTTTTAACTGGGGCTGGTTGATAAACCATGGCTTTAGTTTTTTTTCGGCTTTCCATCCCCGGTGATCGTTATCGGTAACGGGCCGTGTAAAATGTGGTAACAGTGGCGCGAATATCTGCTGCTGTCCCTGCAATACATATGAACTTAGGGCGCCGTTTGTTTTATCTACCTGGATCTTGAAATTTTTCCCGCTTAATGTATAGGCCGTGTTAGCATCATCAACGGCAATCTCCCGGTAATCAGCAGTAATTGATTTAACAACAGGCAAACCCGTCAGCGCAAACTGATCTTCCGCAATTTCATACCCTTTTGCAGCCCAGGGTTTATCTTCGCCAAGTGTAAAATGAATATCGACCAAATACTCGTGGTCCGTTTTAAAACGGGGCAGGTATTGTTTTATGCCGATGACGGTATCCTTACCGGCAGCCAAATCAATATGCGGCAATTGTTTTTTTGCAATGATATGGCCATCTTCCCGCACCTGGAGATATACATCGTATTGACTCAATGAAGCCGTACTATGCCAGTTTTTAATTTTGATCAATCCTTTACCCGCATCCGCCAGCTCACATTCTGCAAGCTGAAAAACATGCTTGCATTCGTAAATAGCAGGTTTTGGTCGCCCATCTGACGCAACAATTCCTTTGATGGTAAAGTTATCAAAGTACCGTTCACCGTAGTCGCCCCCATAGGCGTAGTATGATACCCCGGCAGAATCTTTTTTTAACAGCCCCTGGTCTTTAAATTCCCATATGGCCCCGCCTATGATGCGTTTGGTTGATCGCCATTGATCCCAAAATTCTTTCAGATTGCCGTTGGAGTTACCCATGGCATGTGAATATTCCACAAAAAATATTGGCCGGTTATCGCCGTTTTGCTGGTTGGCCAATAATGGCGTCGTGTATAAACCGGGGTACATCCGGCTCACAATATCTACATAAGGCTGATCAATTGGATTTTGCAGTCTGTGTGAATGATCGTTTGTTTTGGGATAACGCGGATCGGTTGGGTCTATATAACCTTCGGCCTGCGGGGTTCCCTGGGCGGGTTCATAATGCACCGGGCGGGTAATATCAAAATCATGGATCCATGCAGCCATAGCCGCGTGATTTGGTCCCCTGCCTGCCTCGTTCCCTAAACTCCAGGTGATGATGCTTGGGTGGTTCTTGTCGCGCATCACCATGCGGGTGGCACGGTCAAGGTAAGCGCCCGTCCACATGGGGTCGTTGCTTAGCTTGGAGCCGAGGCCGTGTGTTTCCAGGTTAGCTTCGTCAATTACAAGAATGCCATATTCATCGCACAGGTCATACAGGTAAGGGTCCATTGGGTAATGGCTTGTACGAATACAGTTAAAATTAAAGCGTTTAATGGTGCGCACATCATTTAAAATATCCTCGCGGGATAATGCCTTGCCTTTTACCGGGTCATGATCGGGCCGGTTTACGCCGTAGAGGTAAGTAACTTTTCCGTTGATGAGTAATTTGCCATCATCCTTGCCAAACTCAATGCTTCTGATGCCTACCTTGCAACTTTTAACTTCCAAAGTTTGCCCGGCGCTATCCAACAGCGACAGGGTAAGCGTATAAAGGTTAGGCCGGTCATCGCTCCATTTACCAGGATTTTTCAGCGTTGTTTCCAGCAAACCAAACTTTACATTATCCAGCCGGGGATAGATTTCGTTAATCATACTCTCCACACTGCGTTCAAGCGGCTTTTGAAATACTTCTTTGTTGTTTTTGTCGAAAAGCCGGGCCTCAATTTTATAACCGGGAACAGCTTTGCCTGTAAGGTTCTCCATCCGCGGGCGGATGGAGAACACGGCATCTTTATATTGTTTATCCAGCTTAGCCTGCCACTGAAAATCGGCAATCCTCAATCTAGGTTCGGCCAGCAGCATTACTTCGCGATGAATCCCGCTCATGCGCCACTGGTCCTGATCTTCCAAAAAATAGCCATCGCTCCAGCGGATCACCTGTACAGATACTACGTTTTCACCGGCCTGCAAATAAGGGGTGATATTAAACTCAGACGGCAGAAAGCTATCCTCGCCATAACCTAAAAATTTGCCGTTAAGCCATACCTTAAAACCCGAGCTTACACCGCCAAAATGCAGCGTGATGTTCAGTTCCTTCCAGTTTTGAGGCAGGGTAAAAGCACGCTGATAGCTGCCAACGCCATTATAATCCTGTGGCGCATGCGGCGGGTTCACCGGCCGAAACGGGTAAACAGCACTTTTATAAATAGGCTTATCATAACCCTGCATCTCGATACTGGAGGGCACGATGATCTTTTTCCACCCGCTTACCCGGCCTTTATAAAAATCCTTTGGCGCATCAGCCGGTTTAACGGCATAGCTAAAATCCCAGTAACCGTTTAAGGACATCATTCTGCCCGATTTTTCACGGTTGCCCGCAAGCGCATCTTTAATACTGCTGTATGAATAAGCTGTAGCCCTGGCCGGGTCGCGGTTTATACCATCAACAGATGGGTTTTCCCAGGGTTCGGCATCATAAACCGCCGGCACATTGGGTATAGGCGCCGGGGTTTTATCAACCAGTTGGGCGTAAAGCCTACAGGGCAAAAATCCCAAAACGAATAAAATAAAAATCAGTCTTTTCATCATCACTTACAATGCACTATATGCTACCGTGTATTTTTTATCCTTTTGAATGGTTATTTCATACAGGCCTTTATCTTTTACTACTATCACACCATCCTTACAAACTGGTGTTGTTTTGCTGGCAAAACGTAATGTTCCTGTGCCACTACCCGCACTTACTTTTATTTGTTTAGTGCTGCAATACACTTTAATGTCGCCATGTGGGGTTGGCACACTGCCTTCTATCCATTGCAAGCCGCCAAGTTTTGGCTCAATAAGGTACTGCTGGTATGCTGGAGCTGTTGGCTTAACCCCTAAATAATATTTACCCAACAGGTAAATAGGGCTTGCACCCCAGGCGTGGCAAAGGCTTTTACCAAACTGGCGGCCATACATGGCATAATGTGCCGCGCCGCTTTCAGCCGGGTCATATACCTCCCAAAAAGTAGTAGCCCCAAGGTTGAGCATACCTCCCCAGTAATCCTTTATTTCTTTGAGCACATAACTTTGTTCGCCCATAGCGCATAAGGCTTCCAGTTCGTAAAAGCGCATATATGGGGTGGTTATTTTTTGAATCTTATCGTTCAGCAGCACGTATTTTTTAACTTCCTGCTTTTGGGCTTCGGTGAAATAGTTAAAGAAGATGGAAAACATATTGGCATAGCGGGTTACGTTATCCGTTTGCGCGCCGTTTACCCGGCTGTGTACAAAGGCGTGCTTTTCACTATTCCAGTAATAAGCAAATATTTTTGATTTTAAACCGGTTGATAATTGCTGATATTGCGCAGCCTGGGATTGATCTTGCATAATATTGGCACACAAAGCCATGGTTTCCAGGCTGCGGCAAAGCAGTAATTGCTCAAAGCTCACCTCTCCCTTTTTACTTAGTTTATCAGCCCAGTCAATAAACACCCAGTCACCGGGCAGGCCCTCCATCAAGCCGTCCTTATCCCTGCGGGAGAGGCAATAGTTCATCATACTTTGCATACGGGGGTACATTTGTTTAATGAAAGCCTTATCGCCCGTATACTGGTAATAATCATAAATACCCATGAACCAGTAAAAGGTATAATCCATAATGGTATTGATGTGACTGGTTACCGGGTCTTTTCCGCGCAGGGCGTACAGTGTGCGGGTTACCGTGGACGAATCGAAATACAGGTAGTAGTTCATTAAATAACTTTGGTAGGCATCTCCCGACCATACCCAGCGGTCGCGCTTTATACCATCAATAAAAAATTCCCTGGTATTTAAATGCAGCGTATAGGCCGATACATCCCAGATCTTATTAACCTGCTCATCAGAACAACGGAAACTTCCCCGCTGCTGCACCGGCGAGTACTCGTAAAGCATGGATACATTATCTATGCTCACATCATCATCAAACAATACATTAATGTACCTGAACGCGCGCGAACCTTCCATCGTAAGATCGGTCTTTTGCGGCTGATCAACCTGGATGCTATCCAGCAATTCGCAGGTAGCGGCAGACAAGGCCTCCTCCTTTGATTCGCCATAGCAAAGCCTGATGTTGCCTTTGCCTTTTAAGCCGATCAGCTTAGCATAACCAAAGGTTTCCTTGCCAAAATCTACCAGTATGGATTGATCTTTTTTCTCAGTTTTTTCGGGTTGATGCTCTTCCACAGGCAAACGGAACGCTGAAGGCAGCCGCGCTGATGAATCAAAATTCCAGGCTCCGGCTGATACATATTTTGTGGCTGATACATCAGATGTTTTACCGGATTCGTCTATCCACTCCTTATCCTCATAGGTAACCAGCCATGAGGTATCCGATACCAGGTATTGTCCTTTTACATATATGGCCGGTACACTTGCCTGGTTAGATACTTTAAGGCTCAACCGGTGCTTACCTGCAGGGATATTTATTGATTTTGGATAACCTGATAAAGCTTTACCATCCAGCTTTACGTTGTACTGCCCTTCAACGGCTAATTCCACCTTTTCCGCATTAGGTAACACAAAATCCTTGTGGAAATCAATCAGCACGTAATGGCTGTCCAGCTTCCAGAAAGGGGGCAGGAATGCTCCCCGCTCTGTACGCCTGTTTTGCATTCTATTGCTCAGCCATACTTCATAGTCGCCGGGATACCAGATCCAGGTGGCTTTTTGCGCCATTGCCGTGTCAGCAAAAAACAGGAAACCCAGGCACAGCATCACATAATGCCAGCCGTGTAATTTTTTATATGTAGTAGTGTTTTTCATTTAGTGTCCGTTAAAAATGAGGTATAAAACAATCATTACTATGGTGAGTAATGTCCAGGCTAATTTTACCCGTTTGGTTGGTTTGGCTATCCGGCTGATTTCTGAAGCATCCGGTTTATAAATTTCGGGCGAGGTATCCAGTAAGGAAATGGCAACGGCCAGGGCAGCAAGAAAAACAAAAATGTAAAACGACAGTAGCAGGTAATGCGGCCAGAAATGGTACTTAGCAGATGGCAGCACCCACAGGTAAACCACTCCCGTACCCAAACTAAAAGCCGAACCTGCCGAAAGAACCGTATTTACCGCTTTACGTGTAGTGCGTTTCCAATAAACGGTAAGCAGGAACACAACTGCCAGCGGCGGGGCTATAAAGCCCAGTACCGACTGAAATACATCGAAAAGGTTAAGCCCTTTAATGCTATCAATAGCCAGTGCCATGCCTATTGCAAACAGGCAGCCTGCCACAACCACCCAACGCCCAACCCTGATCAGGTCCTGGTTGCTGGCACTCCGGTTTATCTTTTCGGCATAAATATCCATGGTAAAAACCGTGCTTAACGAGTTTAATGACGAGCCGATAGTACCCACCAAAACGGCTATCAGCACTACTATCACCAGCCCGTTCATACCGGGAGGAAACAGGTTGGTTACCATGGTCATGTAGGCAAATGCAGGATCATCCAGGTGCGGGTAAAGGATAAAGCACAAGATACCCGTAAGGATAAAAAGGGGCAGCGACAGGATTTTGAGCCAGCCTATAAAGTTAACCCCAAGCTGGCCCTGCTCCAGGTTTTTAGCACCCAGCACAGATTGTACCATAGCCTGATCGGTACAAAAAAACGCGATGGCAGATACCGGGTAACCCAGCAATATGGCATACCAGGGATATTTAACATCGCTGGCCGGATGAATAAGGTTCCAGTAATTGCCGGGTACTTTATGAAATACCGCCGACAAACCGCCCGCCTTGTTTATACCTAAAACCGTTAAGGTTAATGATACACCGATGAGCAATAACATCTGGAATACATTCACTTTGGCAATAGCTTTTAAGCCTCCTGCAAATGCAAACAGCCCCGCAAATGAAACCAATACAATAACCGATTGCCACATGGGGATTCCTAATATCTGCCTTACCAAAAAACCGCCGGCAAACAAACCTAACGACAACCAGGAAATGAGCATTTTAATAAGTGCATACCAGGCCAGGATGTTCCGGGTTGAGTCGCCGTAACGGTTGCCCATAAACTCAGGCATGGTAGATACTTTAGCAGCAATATATTTGGGCGCGAAAACCAGGGCCAGCAGCATCAGGAATACAAAGGCATACCAATCAAAATTTACGGCTACTATGCCCGTGCTATAGCCAATACTGGCAAAAGCCAGCAGCATGGATGGCCCTACATTGGTACCCCACATATTGAAACCTATACTTGGCCACCCCAACGATTTATTAGCAAGGAAAAGTGTTTCGTCCGTTTTGTTTTTATTGCCAAAGCTGGCACGGTAGCCAATCACCAATAAGAGCACCAGGTAAACGGCCACCACCGCGTAATCCAGGGCCGTTAAACGCGACACAATATTGCTCATTGCGATAATCATGCACTGAGTTGATTAGCGGTTAAATGATATTCGGCCAAAATATCGTCGACTTTAACCGGCATGCCTGTTTGCAGGGAACGATCCATAGCCTGCAACAGCGCAATGGTGCCTACACCTTCTTTAATATCCGGGTAAGCCGTAAAACCTTCGATAATGCTGTCGGCAAAATATTCAAGATAGTTCTGGTATTCGCCGGCATGGTGGCTTTTGCCCTCAAAACGGAAATAATGTTTTAGCTTATGTTCCCAGGTAACGATCCTTTCTTCGCCCGTTTTATCGGTTATGGCATAGCGCAGTTCCATATAATCGCCCTGGCTGCAACCTTCGGTACCTCTTAAAATACAGCTCATCTCGCTATCACGGGTAGCGGGCTGTACCGGGCCGGTGTAGCAACCGCTTACCCTGGCAATGCGCCCATCTGTTGCTTTGAATATAAAATGCATAGTGTCGGGGTTCTTCAATCCGCCCTTTGCCCCGTTTGAGCTTAACATGCCATATCCCATTACTTCCTCAATATTGGGCAGGTACCAGCGAATAAAATCTGTGGGGTGACTTAAGCCTCCATAAAGCCATTTAAAAGCATTTTGTAGTGACCATGGCTTATCTAAAAACCAGCGATGATCGGCATGATAATAAGCCTCAATGGTGATCAGGTCGCCAACCAGGCCTGCTTCATAATCCTGCCGCTGCTTTTTCATCGGCTCAAAAAAACGGGAGCTTTGGCCAACAAACACCCTTCTGCCAGTTTTTTCAACCAGGTCCAGTAATTCGGCGGCTTTGCTAAGGTCATCAATAAAGGGTTTGGTACATACCACATGCTTGCCATAATGCAGGGCTTGTTTCACATGTTCGGCATGCAGGTGGTCGGGCGTATAAATAGCAATAATATCAATATCTGCATCGTTCAGCATGTGCTGGTAATTGGTTGTGTAGTTATGAAAGTTAAATTCCGCTGCACGGCGTTTGCACATTTCAATACTCATATCGCATACCATTTTCAATTCCAGTTTGTTGCTCTGTAATACTGCCGACATGGTACTGCGGCCTTCGCCTAATCCTAATATTCCTACCTTCATATTTAATTATTGAGTTACTCAATTATTGATTTTTCAATGGCTTAAAAAACACCCAAACTTCACCGGGCTTTGTACCGGGAAGGCCTTCCTGGTATTTTTTCATCAGTTTATTCCATTCGTTCACCCTTGGGTTGTTCTCTGTTGTTTTGGGATTCAGCTTATCCAGGCTTTCACCTTTGGGGATGCTGATGACTAACATCAACTGCCGCCCATTTTTAAAAACCAGCAGTTGCTGAAAATTGGCGTTGCAAAAGCCCTGGGAAACTTCGGGCCATTTCTTAAACTGGGTTGCATGATAGTTTAAATATTCCTGCTGCAGTTTGGGAGCTTTCACCAAATTGGCCGTCAGTATTATGTTGTCCCATTCCGGTGCTACGATGCAGTTAACGCAACATTGTTGCTTATTGAAAGTATAAAAGGGATGACTATATCTCCTTATTGTCAACCCGGGGTACAATTCTTTAATTAAATTATATAATTTAATTATATTCAGATCTTTACAATAAACAACTAAATGGTTACTCCACTCATAAATTGATGATAATGGCAAGTTTTGCTTCTTAACCAGGCTCAATAACGGTCGGTGATCTATAGCTTTCCCAACTGGTGTGGTAATTTCAATGATAGCGTAAGGGGTGTTAATTACCCTTGCATAAGCTGCATTAAACAGCAATACCAGGACTGTCATTAATCCTAAACTTTTCCGGGTGATGTGAATAATTAAAGGCCTCATTCCGACTTATAATTAATGGGCTGGCCTTCCCGGTTAACTGTTTTGTATTTAAGCAGGTATTGATAAGCCGGCTCCACCCCTGCCGCTTTCTTAATTTCGTTAGCCACCTGCGGGCCATTATTTTCCCATACATTGTCGGGGCCATTGGCATTTTTCAGAAATTTTTCTGCAGGGCACCAGTTGTTTTTAATGGTGATGTATGATGAGCCCTCGTCGGTATATAAGTAAAACCAGTGTTCGGGATCATGCGCGTAGGGCGCTTTATAAATGCTATCTACATAATTATTACTAATCAACGAACCGGGTTGTGCCGATAAGGTATAAATACCTGCCACATCGTACATATTACGTGCATAGTGATGAATCTTATTGGCTGTAATATGGTTATCACTCATCGCGTTGGTACTTTTTGTCCAGCCCCAACCCATACTGATGCCGGTATAGTTTACATCGCAAACCTCGTTATGGGCTATGGTAATGCCTTTTACATATCCTACGCCAATGCCCACGCATCCCCAGTCTTCATTGGTGGCATCGGTTACCAGGTTATTTTCAATACGGTCGTTGGTGCTTATTTCGCGTTTGTCGGTTGGGTTATAAGGTAAATGAACCTCCTGTGCTTCATCCGAATAAACCCCGACAAGGATGGCTGTTCCGCCAATGTCTTTAAACAGGTTACCTTTTATTTCGTCATCATGCGTGCCCCGCCGGTAATCTAAGCCTGTTGAGGCCAGGTGCTCAAAGCGGCAGCCTTCAAAAGTGGTATAAGCAGCGTAAGCCACTTCAATAGCAGCGGCCGGCCGGCCAACCCATGCCTGGTTTTCCAGTCCTTTTTTGTCCGGCGTACCGGATATTTTAAGTTTATAGGCATCCAGCATATACATACCGTCCTGGTGCGGCACCAAACCTGCTTTTGAAGGCCGGAGCCAGCTGCTGTGCTGAAAACCAATGTTTTTAAAGCTGATATAACTTACCGGATGATCTATCGTCCCCTCAATCTTTACAATATTTTCAAGGACAGGAGCAGTTACGGTGGCTGTGGACAAATACTCACCAGGGCGGGGCATGTAGTATATTTTACGATGTTCCATATCCAGGTACCACTCACCGGGCTGGTTTAAAAACTGCACCGATCTGCTGAGATAAAAGGCTGAGTTACCCGTTTTTTTGGAGATCCAGGGCGCAGGCCAGGGATGTTCCGACTGGATGCGGCTTTCGGGCTGATAAAAAGATAACCTCACACTATCACCCGCCACTTTTGCCGATTTAACCCTTAGTATAGCAATAGCCCACCATTGGTGTATAAACATTTCTATACCCTTAATGTGCAGGGTATCAAAAGCCGCGGGTTTAGGGATCCAGCAGGTTTGGGCTTGATGGTCCCATGATAAAATACGGCTCATTAATGGGGCATTTGTTTCCCTTGCCGGGGTAGCTTTAATGTTATTAACCCATAATTGCCTGAAATTCACTACTTCATCACCAATTAAGGGCGCGTTGGCAACCCATACTTTCCCGGCAACATTCTTGGGCAAACCAGGGATATTTCCTTCCAGCTTTTTCCAGCCGTTTACGTTGACACCACCACTTAAAATAGCTTCGCCTTTGTCAGCCCCTTCTATAGTAGTAGGGCTATCCGCAGTGCCCGAGTCTTCGGGGCGAATAAACAAAGGTTCGGATAATTGGTAAACTCCCTTCTCCACCATAATATGAATCCCTCCCTTTATGGATACATCGTTCAGGCGGCGTAGCTCACGCGCTTTTCTAAGGGCCATGGCTACGGAAGCCAGCGATTGCTGTTGTGTACCCGTATTTTTATCCGAGCCATTAGGCGATACCCATATTTCCGCCGCTAAGGCGTTGCCCGTTAAAGCAACAATTAACAGCAAAGCGACGATAAACATACGGCAGATGTTCATTAATAATTATTGGTTTGATGTTTGAAAAATTGATTTTATGTAAGTGGCATTGGCGCTAAAGTTCCATTTAACGTTATGCACATCTTTGGTATCTCTCGACCGCTCAATCACCAGCCAGCCGCTCCAGCCCATTTTATCCAAAATTGCTTTTACCCGTTCCATGTTTATTTCGGGGTCGTTCTGTAGCCATTGCCCATCAGTATTGGTACAGTGGATCATTACAATATTTTTCTTGCCCAGTATCTGCAATTCCTTTTCCAGGTCTCGGCCATTATCAAGCGCGTTTTGAAAGTCGAAATAGCTTTTTATAGCCGGCGAACCTATCTCTTTTAATAACTGCAACTCACTCCTGGCGTCCAGTGAAGTTTCAACACCAATCACTACACCCGCTTTTTCGGCTATTTTACCCACTTCCTTTAAGCGGGCAACTATTGCAGGGCGCAGGTTTGGATATTTAACCAGGTCGCCTTTAATACCCAATGGCAAGAAGCCAACTTTTACATGCATTTGCTTCATGGTATTGATGCAATCTTCAACAGCCTTAATAGCAGTGGGCCGTTCGGCAAATGATTGTGCAAAAAAACCGGTCATTCCCAATGAGGGTATTTCCAAACCCAGTTCTTTAGCTTTATTTAAAAACAGTTCCCGTACCGAATCTTTTGCCAGTTGATTATCAAATGTCTCGCGATCGCCAAGGCCGCCCATGTCAACCTCAACCCCATCGGCGCCTATATCTTTGGCAAGCTGGAAAGCGCCAATTTTTTGCCTTTTGATTATCATGAGGTCAACTACGGCTACCTTGTACCGCTGTTTAGCCGATGGAGTTTGCGCTATTACCTGTTGTACCACCCCTATTGTAAATAACACAACGCCCAAAACCAATATCATCCTGCTTTTCATATCCTCTATTTGTTTATTGCTGCCGCGAAAACTTTTTGCAATTGGTCAAACCCTTTTATGGCGCCGGCAGGCAGCTTTTCGCCCTTATCGCCAAACACATACATAGCCGGTTCTTTTTCAATGGTTACTTTTGATTCATCTATATTGCCGCTCTTATCTTCAATCGCCTTAATATTAAGGTGGAAATTTTTGGCAATGAACCTATACAACGGAAACCTTTTGGATGGTCCAAAATCGTGACCTTCATTGGGGAGATGTACATTCTCCACCATATTCTCGGCGCCATAATAACCATACATTTTTTTGAGGTACGGAAAATCATGTTCGGGCATGTTGGCTGTCCAATCCTGCCCGTCAGACACCAGCAATTGCGGTTTTGGGGCGGCCATAGCGGCAAGCTCAACATTATCCGTTCCGCCCCCGCATTGGTGTACTGGCATACCACTTTCGCAGGGGCAGCCGCCATAAAAATAGGATGATACGGAAACTATCGGCGCGCTTAGCTTAATCCTGTCGTCCAGCGCGGTCATTAAAACAGTATGGCTGCCACCGCCAGACCCACCGCTGATTCCTATTCTTGCAGTGTCCGTTTCTTTTAATGATGATACATAATCCAATATCCTGATAGCTCCTAAAACCTGAATGGTTTGCGCAAGGCTGCGCCGATGATCTTCGTACTTAAACTGCAACAGCGATTCGCCCCAGGCAAAAAGGTCGTAGCTGTAGGCCATAACACCCATGCGGGCCAGTGTGGCGCAACGCAACTGGCAATCGGCACGGTAGCGCTGGTGTTCCCAATGCCCGTCGGGACTTAATACTACCGGGATCTTCCCATTTATTTTTGATGGTTTATATAACGATCCGTTGATGTATAAACCCGGTAAAATTTCAATGGCTATGTTCTCTACGGTGTAACCATCAAATACTCTTTTTGGGGTGACGATAGGTTTTGAAGCTGGTTTTGCGGGTAAAGGCCATAACTCCAAAGCTTTATATAGTTGTGGTTTAAGTAAAACTTTGCGCTGTTCCCAGCTTGCTTTATCATGATACTGCGTTGCAATACGGTCCAACTCCTTCCAGCCATCGGTAACAGCCCAGCGGAAATATTCGTACTCCTTTAGCTTATACTTGCCTGGTGCTTCCTTATTTACTTTCAGATCGAGCGGGGTAAGTACATTAGCCAGGGTAGTATCCACATCTGGCCGAAAACGCCACCCTGCATAGTTTACCCATTTATCCAAAACCTGAGCATCAGTGTATTTAATCTTTACGTGATACCTGTCCTGAATCTCATCAAGTACTTCCTTTAATGATTTTTTGTACAACCCATCCGTGGTTTGCTGGGCACCGGCTGTATAAAACAGTAATGTAAAGCAAGCTATGAGTATCCCGATTATTTTTTTCATCACGTTTTCCTTTAAAGATCTTTAGCATCACCTGTTGTTACCACAGGTGATGTGTACCCATCAACCTTAGGCCACACCCAGTCTTTTATTTCTTTCAGATCCAGTTTTTGGGGATCGATCACTACATGTTTTATTTTTTGCCTGCGCCAGGTATACACCACATGCACCAGTCCATCTGCCGACTGGATCACCGACGGATATGAATACTGGCTGATTGGCGAATCTTCCAGTATAGCGGCGGCATACCAGCTAACCCCATCTTTCGATATAGCCACGTTTAAAGGCGTACGGGCGCCTTTTGCCAGTGTTCCCGGCGGTAACACATGATTATAAACCAAAAGCTGCCTGCCGTCCTTTAAAGTCACCGCATCGGTACCTGAGTTGTTGTTGGGTATAGTTGTTTTTTCGAGCGGCGACCAGGTTTGCCCATTATCTTTTGACCAGGCTGTTAGTATCGCCCGGTTCTGGCTGCGGCAAAGTACCTGCAGCCTGCCATCTTTATGAATTAGGATACTGGGCTGGATAGCTTTCAGCTCTTTACCATCACTAATAGGGCCTATCATGGTCCAGGTTTTACCAAAATCATGGCTTGCTTCAAAATGCACCTGCCAGGCTTTACCCTCGGTACTTACCGGGTTTAGCAATGTGCCATCCTTCAGCAAAATCGGCTTGTTTTTAATCGGGCCTAAAAAGCCATCCGGCAAAGCAGTTTGAGCCGACCAGCTAATCCCTCCATCGTCGGAGGTTTTCATATACCCCTTCCACTTTGCAGGGCTTGGGCCAATTTTGTAAAACAACAACAACTTATCGCCCGGAACCTGGTAAAGCACAGGGTTCCAGCAGGCATAGCGTAATGTATCGTTCTGTATACCGTTGGCCACATTAATGCCTTCGGTCCATTTGCCGTTAACCAACCTGCTTACCCAGATACATACATCGGGGTTACGTTCTTTTGTACCGCCAAACCAGGATGCCACCAAACCTTGGGGTGTTTCGGAAATGGTGGCCGCATGGCATTCGGGATAAGGCGCTTTATCGTAAATAAATTCATCCTTTACAATGCCTTTGCGCCAGGGGTTAGTTTGGGCAAATGTTTCGCCGGCTATTGCGCATGCGGCTAATATGATCAGTAAGATTTTCTTGTACATAACTATTATATTTATTGAGCAGTCTTCTTTGCCGCATCAGCAGCTTTTTTAGCTTTAACAGTATCTACATAAGCTTTAAATAACTGGTGCCAGTTACGGCCATTATTGTTGAGATACTGCTCGTTTTTGGTTTTGTAGATCTCAAAAATGGCCGAGATCTGCTTGATGTTTTTAAAATCAACCGCCTGCTCGCGTGCCTGCTTTAAATTGGCCAGTATAGTTGCTTCTTCAACCGGTGTCAGATCGGCAACGATGGCTTTGTAACCTGCCAGTGTAAAAGCCACCTTGCCAATGGTATATTTATCCAGTATCGCCTCTACCTGCTCTTCATTAAGATCTTTGCGCAAACCGGTCATCAGGTTTTCGTGAACCGACTTTGGCAGGGATGAATTGATGATGATCTGCCTGTCCATAGTGCTCAATGGTTTGCCGGTAGCCGGATCAATCCCGGCAGGTACAGATTCGTACGAGTGGCTATTGTTCCAATCCCGGATAGCTTTCAGGTGCGCAGCCACAACGGTTTTTACCCGTGAAGCTTTCGCGGTGTCATTCAAGATGAGGGAGCTTACCCATTCATTTGCCTTTTTATCAATCTCCGCGTCAGCTTTAGCCTGTGCTTCTGGCGATGGCACCTGTTTTACCGCTGTTTGATCTTGCGCCTTACTTAGGGTTGATGTGATAAGCAATACGGCGAATGCCATACCCACAATGTTTAATATTTTCACGTTTATACTCATTAGATAGGTAGATTTAACTTTTAACTTCAAAATTGTAACTGCCGGATCCTATCCGGAAAATAGCCCGGCCACCTTCCATTTTTACCAGTTTAATATCTTTTATGGCATCCGCTGTCTGCCCAGATTCGATTACAGCCTTACCGGTGGCTGCCGGTATGTACACTAAAGCTTTACTGTTGGGCGGTACGGTTATATGCCAGGTGAAATGACCTTTATTATTTGTCCAGCTACTTTTAACCACACCATATGGTGTTTCATATGAAGCATTTACGCTATTCAATTGATCTATTACCGGAGGTATCATCACCATTTCCTTAAAACCCGCGTTAACAGTTTTAATCCCTGCAAGGTCCTGGTAAAACCATGCAATCAGATCGCCAAGCAGCATAATATGGTTATGCGAATTCATGGCCGGGTTGGCGGTATCGCCGTTCCATAGCTCCCACATGGTGGTGGCGCCATGTTTTACCATATAGCCCCAGCTGGGGTAATCATCGTTGGAAGCAATGCGATAAGCCAGGTCGGGCCGTCCATATTCGGTAAGGCCGCGCATGAGCCATTGTGTACCTATAACCCCGGTGCTGATGTGGCCGTTTGCATCATTCTGAATCTTATCAACTATGTTTTTAAAAACCGCTTTGCTGCTCGCTGCCGAGGTGATGCCAAAATATAAGGGCAGCAAATTGGCGGTGACGGTATTGTTAGCATATCGAAAGCTTTTTTTATCGAGATATTTTTGGTTAAAGGCATTGCCTACCTTCAATTTCAATGCGGCAAAGGCCTGTGCATCTGCAGGTTTATTGAGCAGTTTGGCAAACTTTTGCATCAATCCCGACAGGTGATAATAATATGCTGTCGCGATGAGCTGCCCATCAGTATTGCGGGAAGAATCTTTAGAGTGGATCAATTCCGGCGATTCGGGTGGCACGCACCAGTCGCCGTATTTATCTTTGGTCACTATATAATCCTTCATATATTTTAGGCGCATATAATCCATCCATTTTTTCATGGAGGCATAATGCTTTTCAATGGGCGCCTTATCGGCAAACTGACGGTAAAGCATATCGGCCACCAGGATATAAGTACCGGGCCAGGTCATGTTATCGCTGTAATAATTCCAATAAGCCGGGGCTACATCGGGGATAGCGCCATCCCGCTTTTGCGATTGGGCAATATCATCCAGCCATTTGGCGTACAGATTACCATTGGCAAATACAAAACTTTCGCCAAGAGAGCCTACTGCACGGTCGCCAAGCCATGGCATCCGTTCGTTACGCTGCGGGCAATCAACCGGCATGCCTTTGTAATTGCTTAATATACCCCAGTATGCGTTATGATAGATCTGGTTGATGAGCGGATTGGATGTTTCAAAATGCCCGGTTGTAGCCATGGCATCATAAACTACCTCTCCCTCAAAATCGGCCAATCCGGGCTCGCCAGGGTAACCCCTGATCTCTACGTACCTGAACCCATGGTATACAAATACTGGGCGCCAGCTTTCATCTTCACCACCTTTCAGGGTGTAAACATCCGTTACTTTGGCATCGCGCAGGTTGGCTACGTACAGTTCGCCATTGGGTTGTAGGGTTTCGGCATAACGCAGGGTTACTTTATCACCGCGTTTGCCTTTAACATGCATTTTTACCCAGCCCGCAAAATTCTGACCCATATCCATAATCCAGATGCCCGGTTTAAGCTGATTTACGCTGACAGGCTTTACAGTATCCATAACTTTAATGGGTTCATTCACCTGGGCCTCTACCCTGCCTCCCGGCGCTTCAACCAGTTCGGCCTTTAGCCATTTGCTGTCATCGAAGCCGGTGTTGTTCCAGCCGGGCATCTCTTTGGTGGCATCGTATTCTTCGCCATCGTATTCGTTATTGGTGCGGATTGGACCATCAGCTATAAACTTCCAGCTGTTATCGCTCACAGTTAATTGCCGGGTACCATCGGTATACTCTACCTCTAACTGTAGCAGCATTTTGGGGAAACCAAATTCCTTAATTTTTTTTGGTTTGTATTTGGGGCGCATGGTAAAAAACCTGCCGTTGCCCAGTACCGTTGCAACAGCGTTTGCGCCTGTTTTTATTGCTTTGGTAACATCAAAAGTGTTGTACTTAACAGATTGGGTGTAATCGGTAGGCGGCCCGGCAAGCACCTGGTCGCCTATGATGTTACCATTTATATAAAGTTCATAATGACCTAAACCAATGATATATATGATAACTTTTTTTACACCGGGCTTTACATCAAACTGTTTATGGTAATAACGTGCCGACAGGCGGGAGAACTTAGAAACACTGTCCCAGGCGAAGCCGCCGTCATGGCCTATCCAGCGGGCTTTCCAGTCGGTAGTGTTTAGCAAACCTTCGCTCCACATAGCGGGTTGGCTCCATTGGCTTTCGCCTTTATTGGTCCATACTTTAACTTTCCAGTAACAGGTGGTACGACTAATTAATGTATTACCGGCATAATTAACCATGATAGATTCGCCCGAATTTACGCGATGCGAATCCCAAAGATCGCCCAGGTTGGCGGCCAGTTTTGCGGGGGTTGATGCAACCAATACCCGGTAAGCTGTTTGATTAATATTACGGTCCTCTCCTGTTATCTGCCAGCTTAGCCTTGGATGGATAGTTTCAATACCCAGCGGATTGTACAGCATTTCGCAGCGAAGGTTTTGCGTGGCAATACCGGCCAGGCACTTATACGATGAGAGTATAAATATCAGCAGGGCTATATGTGCGCGTTTACTCATCTGCCCGAAAAATCAAAGTATAACGTTAACGGCAAAGCCATATCTATATCCTTGTAATAGTCAAAGTATTTGTTGGGGAAGCCCTGTGCACCTAATTTATCGGGCTTTTGAGATTTGGTACCAATCGGACTGATGCCATGCATAAAGGATATATCTCCCGATGGGAAAGCAGGCGCCGTGTTGTACACTTTTTTGGGGTTAGCCGGTGTAAACAGGCGCATAAATACATCGCGGTTATCGCAAACAATAGTGATTGGGCCGGTATTGGCGTTTAGCTTCATCCAATACAGGTTGGCATAATACCCCTTAAATTCGGGGTACTCAATTTTTGGCTCACCGGTTATGGTATTGTTATAATGTTTTTCCCAAACACCCATTGAGGTACCTTTCAGCCGGTTTTTCCAAACACGGTAAGGGCCGCTGCCCATGTATTGTACACCCTTAACATCCTTTTCGGGATAGGAAAAGCTTACGCCCAATAGGTTGCCTTCTTCGCCAGTGGGCCAGTATTTTACATCCAGCTTTACCCAACCCGACGGGTACATGGTCCATTTGAGTTTTGCCATATTGGCTTTAGGTTCAAAAGCGGCTTCAACTATTACGGTATCGCCCTGGTAATGGTAGCTTAGCTTTTTAAAGCCTGTTTTTTCAGCGCCTTCTGCCAATATGGGGCCGTTATTAAATGGAATCTCGCCCCCGCTGTTACTTACTTTTTTCAACACACCCGAGTTACGGTTAAACTCCAGTTGGATACCATTGCCATTGGCCACTTTGTAAACCGAATCGGTTTCGGTAACGGTTATTTTGTGACTCCCAGGTTTATGTATAATACGGCCAACAAAGTCATGAGGCATTTTAATGGGGAAACTCCAGGTAAACAATTCTTTTTTGTGTGGGTCAATGGCAGTTATGTATAATACCTCGTAATCCTGCCAGTTTTTAGGTAAATCAAATTGTAAATTGCCGTATTGGCCCGGTGCTACATTTGGTGAAGTTATCAGCCCGGTTTGCGAGGCAACCTGCGGCTTGGGGTGCTGCCACGGATCGTTAAACTTAACCAGCTTATAACTAAATGTACACTGTTTTAAATTGGTATATAGGTATCTGTTCTCGAGTCTCAGGTTACCGTTAAATGCATGGGTAATTTCCCGCGGCTCCAGGTGCACAGGACACCAGATTTCCTTGATGGCGTAATAGCTACCTTCCTTTTCGTGGTACGGCCCTACAATGCCATCCGCAGCGTGATCACCATCGGAGTCAAGCTCATTATTTTTATCGGTGCGCACCACATCTTCATCTGCAAAATCCCAGATAAACCCACCGGCCGAGAGCGGTGTATGGTACATCAATTCCCAAAAGTCGTCTAAACCGGCTCCTGCACCGCCATCGTAAAGGCCGTGCAAAAACTCGGTTGGGAAAGCCACATCATGCCCGTGTAAATTGGTACCGGTGCCATAATCATAGTTGATATAATGCTGCGTATTTGTACCTCTGAACACAGCCCAGGGGTGAATGAGCGGCCTCTTCTGGATATCCAGGTCGTCAAAAAAATGATCGAGGTCAAAATTAAAGCCCCCCTCGTTGCCGTTATCCCAAATAACTATTGATGGATGGTTTACATCCTTCGCTATCATTTCCTTCGCCAGCTTAGCACCCACTTCTGTATCATAATGACCATGCCAGCCGGTAAGCTCATCCAAAACAAAAAGGCCAAGCGAATCGCAGGCATCCAAAAAATGATCATCGGGCGGGTAGTGCGACATGCGCACGGCATTCATGTTCATGTCCTTCATGAGCATGATATCATCAATGCTTTGCTTTTTGTTCATGGCCCTTCCGGTTGTGGGCCAGAAAGAATGGCGGTTAACGCCCTTAAATTTGATCTTTACATCGTTCACATAAATACCATCGTGCTGCCTTAGCTCCACCGTGCGGAAACCAAACCGCTGCTTTACCGTATGCACCACTTTATCGGCCTGGTTTAGGGTAAACACCACATTATACAGGTTTGGAAACTCGGGCGACCATAACAGCGGTGATGCGACCCTGGTGGTGAGATTCACCAGGGTATCGCCGGCATTTACATTCGTTTTGAAAATCGCACCAACTTTTTGTCCCTTAAGGTTATATACCTGCCCGGTTATTGTCCCCGCTTTAACTAATGATAACTTTAGCGCGGCTGTTAGCTTACCATCGGCTTTGGCGTCAATGGCATAATGTTTAATGTGAGCTTTGGGAAAAGCCTCCAGGAATACCGGCCTGAAAATGCCACCGAACACCCAAAAATCGCCTTTTCTTTCAGCCGAATTTACGGATGCATTGGCCGATTGTTTGGAAACGGTTACTTCAAGCAAGTTGGGTTTGCCGTAATTAAGCAAGCTGCTAATATCATATTTAAAACGATAGAACGAGCCCTGATGAATTGCTCCGGCAGATCTGCCGTTCAATTTCACTTCGGTATCTGTCATGGAGCCATCAAAAACTATGTTGATGCTTTTACCCTGCCAGGCGGCCGGAACTGTGAACTCATATTTGTATAAGCCTTGTTCCTTTCCCTTCAGGCTATCCTTGCCAAGCCCGTAATTGTATTTGCCAAAGCCCTGTAATTCCCAGTTTGAGGGAACGGGGATGGTTGTCCATTTGCCCGAATTGCGGCCCTCGGTACAAAAAAACTGCCAGTTAACGGTATGATCGCTACCCGTGCCCGATAAATATACCTTTTGTGTTTCCTGCGCGCGGGCAGTTATTCCGCTTAGCAGTAACAGGGCATAGGTACATATTTTAAAACAGGCAGATCTCATGGTAATCAGTTTGTAGTAGGTGTAAATTTTAGCGGATTATCCGTTCGGAATGGCGCGGCAGGTAATCCGTTCTTATTATAGAAATTGGGCTGGGCTGTTTCCGACCAGGCAAAACGTGCAGCTACAGGAGAAGCTACGCCATCCGCAGAAACCTCAACCGTATTACCTTTTATTGCAGCAATGGCCGGTACAAATTTTCCATCCTGACCGCATATAGTGAAATAGGTAAGCGGTTTACCATCATGATTAACCAACCCATTACCTGCATGTTTAAAACTCAGGATGATCTTATTACCAGTGATTTTCATGCTTTTATACATCGGTCCGCAGAAAACAAGCTTCTTCCGTCCGTAAGTATTGGCTAATGCCTGTAATTCCAATCTGCGGCCTACATCCCACTTAAATGGCGGGTGAATGTTTTTAAGATCATCGTTCAAATCGGTGGTGATGATCATACCTGTATGGGGCATCTGTAAAGCCATGGTTTGGGCTTCTCTTAATTCGGGTTCCGTAAACTCAGTATAAGGTACCGCTCCTTTACTTTGCGAATAATAAAAGGGTGCTATCTGCACATAATAAAATGGCAGGCTTTTGTTGTTCCAGCTTTTACGCCAGTTATTGATGAGCGCCTCCATTTTATAGGTGTAACTAATGGCTTCACCCAAATAGCAGTTGCTTTCGCCCTGGTACCATAAAAAACCTTTAAGCGCAAACGGCGCGAGCGGCTGAATCATTTTGGAATAAAACTTACCAGGATCACCCTCAATTTTAATGTTATTGGTTTTAAAATATGGGATAGCATCAAAAGCTTCCTGCGGCGCCCATGGCTCAATGCGGCTGCCGCTTACTGCCGATGAAATGATACCAACAGGTACTTTCAGATCATGATTAAGATTTTTGGCGAAGAAATATCCCACCGCCGAAAAAGCACGTAAAGCTGAATCCTCCGCGATACTCCAGCCTGAATGAGTGGAATCGGGTTTTTGCAGGTTTTTTTGGGTGACTAAAAAGAGCCTGATCTGCGGGTTATGGGCACGATCCAGTTCATCAACCGGTGAATTTGCTGTACTGGTATCGGGCTTTTTAACCTTGCTGTTCTTGCGCATCTCATACTGCATGTTCGACTGGCCCGAACACAGCCACACCTCACCTACCAGGATATCTGTAAGCTTTATAGTATTGGTGCCGGCTATGATTAACGTGAACGGATTTGCCGAAGCAGGCATAGGTTTAAGCGTAACTATCCATTTACCGGCGACATCTGCAATAGCCGTTTTGGTTTGACCGTTAAACTTAACTGTTACCTTTTCGCCTGCTTTGGCGGTACCCCAGATTGGAACAGCCTGATTGCGCTGCAATACCATGCCGTTGCCTAATATTTTAGGCAAAACAACCTGGGCTATGCTGCCTGTAAAACAGAATAAGCTCATAATCAAACAGCAAAATATAGCTCTGCTACCCATTCCTAATAATTGCCTGTTTTAAATGATTTGATATAATAAACCGCGGATTTAGCAGATTCGCCTGCTTTTGGCAGGTCGTAGTTTTGATCCGTTGGTGTGTCTGTATCAGGGAAACGCCGTACCTCGCCTGTGCGGAAGACAACACGGTTCACGCTTAATACCGGGGCAAAAAACAAGGCAGTAAGCACATCCTTGCCGTTTACATTCATGGTATAAAAACGGGTATTGATGTTTAACTTCAGGATGATATGATAAGGTTTGCCTGCCTCATACTTCATGATATTTTTATCACGGTATCCCACCTTGGTCCTGAACTGTCCCGCCGAATCAAGTGTGACTCTGATGGCAGCACTGCCCTTTTCGTCCTGGAACTCAATATCAAGCATCCCGGTATTATTTTGCCCTGGGATGATGGTAAAATCGGCCATTAACTTTTTAGATACAGGCACTACCCGTTCCGCTTTGGCATAATCAAAAGGGTCGCTATCCTTCAGGGTAAGGCTTTTTTCGCCATCCGGGGCTTTTTCAATAGTTACAGGAGCCCATTGAGGGCTGTAAGTATCCCACAGTTCCAGCTCTTTAGCGGCGGGCATCTCATTAAATACTTCATTGGCATGTGCACCGGCTATTTCGGTTAGGGGTACGGGTATTGATGATACCCAGATGTCCTCCTTATTCATGCTATAAGTGACCCACAGTTTACCATCGGGCGGCGTACCGTTGCCTTCTTCTATCCCGCGCACATATTGCGGCCCGTATGATTTATAGGCGCCGCCATACCGCATGACCGAAATTTCTCCGTTAACCAGCAACAAATTTTTATAATTGAGCCCGTCATCACTAACTGAAACAGCCAGCGGCCACCTGAATTCGGAAGGATTATAAACGGTTGCATATTTACCATCAGATGTGCGCTGCCCCCAAATTTTGGCATTGCTGTTTACAAAGCGTGGCGCGCGTGCAGCATTTGCAGGCCAGGTTTTACCATTATCGGTGCTGATGGCTGTCAGGGCATATTTCCATAAGCCTACTACCCGGCCATCGGGCAGGTGATAAAAATTGAAAGCCTTATAATCTTTATGCAACGGTATTAAAGGATCTTTTTTATCGGTTTCTTCCACCCACTGCATCATCATTAAGGGGTTAGCCATCAACTCATCGCAGGCCTGTACAAAGCCTTTATCTTTACTGGTTTTATAAAAGGGATAGCTTGTGTTTTTCTCGTTCCATTTCGGGTTGTAATGAATAAAGCAGATAGGCCCGTATTTCCCGTTTGGTAAAACCTCGCGCACCACACGTCCAATCCCCTGCCCGTCATTGGGATCATCGTGCCCATCCAAACAAATGCCATAAAAACCCAGTACCAGCAAGCGTTTTGATTTGGCAGTATAAAAGCCCATACGCTGGTGCATTACCGAATACAGGTTATTTGCCACACCAGGATGCCCCTCTTTTGTAGTACCATCGGGTATTTTGTAAGGCGGAAAAACCAATGTTGGCTTCGACCAGTTTTGCCCGTCGGCAGATGTGATCACCAATGTTTGGCCGGGGGGCGCGCTCTCTCCTACCTTATCACTTAAATACTCAACATAAAAAGTTTTGTTCCAGTAAGCCAGCATGGGCGCATGGTTATAGGTAAAGCCAAAACCATCAGCCAGCTCGGGATGTTCCCGGTTGGCCCTCAAAATCTGCGTACTATGCACCCCCACTACCGGAGCTAACTGCCCATGATGATAATCAACATTAACCAGGGTATTGCCGGTGTAGCGTACAGTATCCTGCGCTTGCGCGGTATAAGCAATTAATGTAAACAGTAATATATTGATGATCTTGTTCATGTTAGCTTCTGTCGTTTTTCAACTGTGCTTCCTTTAGCAGTAAATCCAGTTGTTTTTTTGTCACTTTAAAAATAGTGCCGTGTTTATGCCCCTCGGGCACTTTCACACTATCTGATACATCAGTAAAAGTTTTAAAATCGGTAGTGCGCATAGCGCCATATCTTTTTAACCTGTATGAGTCATAGTAAACAAGCCAGTTGTTACCCGCTTTGGTTAAAGATGGGCCTTCGCTGTACGTTTCGGTAAAGCGTTTGGTATAGTTGCTATATGGCCCCAATGGGTTGTTACTAAATGTAACCAGGACATTGCGGTTGGGCCGGGTATTATCCTTCATTACCAGGATATAATCGTTTTTGGCCCGCTTTACTATTTCGGCATCAATTACACTAAAGCCCGGATCGAGGAATAGTTTGGTTTGCGTAAACGCTTTAAAATCCCTGGTTGTGGTATAATACAGGCGGTGGTTATTGTTCTCGTCCTCCTGCCCTTTAGGGAAACGGTTGGGCACTGTTGACGCCCATACGATAATAAACCGGTTTGCTTCATCGTCATAAAACAATTCGGGCGCCCAGGCATTAACAGCGGTCGGTTCGTATTCCATCACATTAATGTGCTGCTGTGCCGACCAATGCACCAGGTCGGTTGAGCTGGCATAGCCAATACCCTTATCATCCTTCCAGCCGGTTGTCCATACAAGGTGGTAAACGCCATCCGGCCCCTGGGTAATGGATGGATCGCGCATGATTTTCGCTTTGCCGGCATCCGGTTTTAAAAATACATGGTTAAGGTCTGTCCAGTGCCAGGCATCGTAGCTGTATAAAAACCGGAGTCCTTCATTAGCAGGTTCATGAAACGAGGTGAACAGGTACACGCTTTTAGTTGCCTTGCATGATATCATCATAACAAGGGCAAACAGTAGCGTTACGTATTTAACTAATCGGTTCATGTTTTATCTCAGGTTTATATAACGTCAATGATCAGCACCCAATCATTGCCATTTGTTTTTTGGCCGGGAGGATTGAATTTAAGTGTTTTTGCTTTGGTAAACGTGCCTATTGCTGTAACTTGTCCGTTACGCGGGTTAAACCACGAGGCTTTTATCTTTGATCCTGTTAGTGGCCCGGTATTCACATTAATTTCCCTGCCTGTGTAGGTATAAATAAATGCATAGCTTTCGCCCCGGGTAGCTATAAGCCTGTTATATTTTTCACCCTGGGCGCCTGCAATAAGTGACTGATCGGGCACCCTGTCGAAATATGGCCGCGATAACATTAGTTTTTTTAAGTAGATCATTTGCCTGGCGCCGGGATCATTTATCGACTTGTACCAATATCCCTTTGAGCCATAAGCGCTGTTTTTATCTGTTGGCTTGTGCATTTGCATTACATCATTATGGCCATAGGTATAACCGCAGCTACCTGCAAATACCGACCAGTAACCATATCGCCTTACATCGGCATCCGTCCACCTTGGCAATTTGAGATCATGCAATCCATAGGGAATTTTCTCATAGGATGGTTCGGCATCAAGCGTAGGTTTTATGGGCGTTTTGGCATAGTCAACCTGCACATATTTCCAGTTATCCTCGCCATACTTTAAGTCTTTTTTTGAGGTATCCTGGGCATAGGTACGATGACCCGACTGGAAACAATTAAAACTTAACCAGGGCTGCTCATGAAACCAGGTAGATGATTGTGTACGCCCGCGGGGGTGGTAGGTAATGAGGTGTGCTGTATCAAGGTCATGCAGTGTATTACCAATGGCGTTCCATGTTTTCAGTGAGTCGTTACCGGCTATATCCCCACCGTTCATCCAGATGATGTTTGAACGGTCGCGGTATCTTCTAGCTAAAAATTCAGCATAAATTTTGGCTTTAGCTGCGCCGATATGATCTTCTTTTACTACCGATCCCCATACAGGCACCAAGGCAATGTAAAGTCCTTTTTCGGCTGCTTTGCTAATTATCCAATCAATATGATCCCAATAATCGTATTCACCCCCTTTGCTGAAAGTATTGCCGGGAGTTACTTTAGGCTGAGCAATATTTTTATTACTTAAGGCCGAGTCGCCATAGGCGTTTGTTTCTTTGATGCCATGCACCACCATAACCTGTATCACGTTAAAGCCTTGCTTGCTCCGGGTATCCAGGTATTGTGCTGCCTCTTCCCTGTTCATTTTCGAAAACAGGAGCCAACCGGTATCGCCCAGCCAAAAAAAAGGCTTGCCGCCTGCTGTAAAGTACCGGTGGTTTGCAGCTATTTTTAAAACCGGCATAGCCGTTTCATTGCTTTTGAACGAGAAAAGCAAACAAGAGAGGATACCTATTAAAACAACCTTTTTAAACATAATTATTTAGTTACTGATCAGCCATAAAATGGCAGTCCCGGCGTTCGGGTTCTTTATTTCGGCACCGTTAACTCCTTTTACCTGCTGGTCGCCGGGCAAAATTTGACCGGTTTGGGGATCTATCCATCGCGCTTTATAACTGGTATTGGCGGGCAGATCCAAACGAACAGCCTTATCAATACTATTGTAAACAATGTACCCTTTGGCCGAGCTTAATGCCCATTGATCTTTTGGCGCGCCTGGCATTTCAACAGGCTTCATGCTGCTTGCCGCAGTTAAAAATTGTTTATCTGTACCGGCAGGTAATACCGGCAATGAGCCACCGGCTATAAATACAGCCCAGCCAAAACGGTCATAGCCATCGGCAGAAAACAGCACAGCCTTACCGGGGTATTTGGTGCGATATTCATGCACCGCACGGTAAACCTGCTCAAAAGATGTTGCTTTGGGTTTTAAAATACGTGCCTGCTGGCGTGGCGCAAGGCTTTGGCCGCCGATAGGTTCATATGCAGCGCCATTGGCCTGGTAATACCAGTAACGAATGTCGATCACGTTGATAACCGGTGCTTTTGAAGGATCGGACAGGATAGCATCCTGTACATCCTTTGTGGCGCTAAGGCCAATAATTTCTTTCTTTTTATGGGTAGTTTCCCATTGTTTTATGGTTTCTACCCAAAATTGCATAAAATGAAGCGGGCCGGTGAATTCTTCCCCCATAAATTGAATTACACCGTTATTGCCCGCAAAATTATCCATGCATTTATTAATATAAGCCTGGTGAAGTTTACGCCTCACAGGGTTAGTTTCATCATAAAACTGCTCGGCCATAAACTGGCGTTTATCTCCTGCGTAAGGTACCGGTTCGGGGAAGCCACTGCTATTGATGTTGTTGGCGGTACGCCACGGAAAATCGGTATAATGCGCGCCCGCCTCGATAATGTTATGCTGAAAATAGTTTTGGTGAACCAGTACCAGGCCCTTCTGATCGGCCATGTCGGCAAACTGTTTTAAACGGCTCCAGTACCAAGTGTTGTATTTGGTGAGATCGTATTTGCTTAAGCCATCGTAGGCTAACTCTTTACCGCTGCGGGCAAAAGGCAGTTCATAAAATGGCGCCCACACATCGCCATCCATCCGGCGGATGCGTTCATGATCATCCCGGCGGCGATCATACCATAAACCGTAATTGTGCTCAAAGGCTACAATGTTATCTTTAAGCATCCTGTTGCTCACTTCATCCAGGTCATCAGTAAGCCCGGTTCCCGTTTGGCCGGGTACCCAGCGGGTAATGGCGGGTTTGGCCTCTTTTTCGGTATAATCAGGGTGAACAGTGCCGCTCCACCAGGGAGTTTGAGCATGTTTGCCGGCAAGCACAGTATTGCCGCGTACCAGCCAGCCATTTTCAACACTCATTTTTGGAGCTGCAGCATTAGTGCCGGTTGGCTTATATCCTATTTGGTCGATTGTTTTTATCCCTGCGGATGAAATGTTTATCGGGTTTCTTTGGGAGGCCTGGTTTATCCAGTCGCTTATGGTTATTGCCGGTTTCCTGGCAGCAGCCATTAGCGCGGCAGCCTGCTCAACAGTGGGGCTGCTCGACGGCTCTGTTGCAGCATATAAAATATCCGCTTGTTTACTTACATCTTTATTTAACCGGTTTGCCAGCTGCGCATAATAAAAGCTGCGCGGATTGATGGTACTATTGGATTCTTCCCAATAGCCATCGCCGGCAAATTGTGCCCAGGTGCCAAAAGCCCAATTTTGCGCTGTTGGCGGCTGGTAACAATCCACACGGGCAGCGGTACAGTTCCAGAATAAGCTGTTGGCTGCACTCCATCCGGCTCCCTGCCCATCCTGGCCTCGGTTCATATAACTTAGTGCCTGCGCGTCAATATTTACTACATCAAACAAAATACCTGATGCCCAGCTATCAATTGACCCGCTAAAACTGTAAGGCTGCATTGAAATGCATTGTACAAAGGCATTTGGACCGGGGGCGCAATATCCCGTAGCGAAATCATGATACCCCTGTTCTGAATATAAACGCTGGAACAAGGTTTGCCCGCCCAGGGTTAAAAAGATATTACGGCGTTGCCCTCCTATTTCTGATACCGGGGCAAGTGATCTGCAATCTTCAACTGTAATACGATTACCTGTAGGTGCAATAAACACCGCCGAACCCGCAAAATGCTCAAAGGTTACCTGGCTTACCCAGGCATCGGTAACATTTTCCATGGTGATGGCCATCCAGCGGTGCGCTTCGTCCTTTGGGTTTGATGCTTCATAAGCCGACCGCAGTTTTAAATTTTCGATACCCACCTGTGCTATTCTGCCCGGCCATTTATAGGTTGCTATAAGGCCGCCGCCATAGGCAGTATCTAAAGCAGTGGTAAGCGGTGCATCAAGGGTAATAGTGTTGCCATCAACGGCGCTTATCTTTCGGTCCCAGTAAATATCGCGTTCGCCGGGTTTCCAGGCTAACGCGGTAAGGCCACCGCCAAAATGATCTGTTTTGATGGTATTGATCCAGGCCTGGGTGCTGGGCCTGTGCACCCTAACCATATCACCGGTTTTTATATCAGCGCCCGCAGCAATGTGTAATGTATTAGCATTCACAGGCACATAAGCATCTGTAATTTTAATCTCTTTTTCGGTTTGCCTGTCGTTTTTACCCGAAACGTGGATAAAAGTCTCCCGGTCTGTTCCGGCAGCCACTAATATGGTTCCGTTTGACCCCATGCCACTTCCGCGTAATATTACACCCGTGGCATTTATTTTAAGGCTGCCATTAAGCTCGTATATCCCCTTATTAAGCAATACAGCGCCGCGAATACCATCCTTACCGGCAGGCAATCCTGCCACATAATCCAATGCGGCCTGGATCCTCAAAGTGGCATCTCCCGGCTTTAACGGAACTACAACCCGTACCGGAGTAACAGGAATTACCTGTTCTGACGCCATATACCCGCAATAAGAGTAATCAGGAATGCGGTCGCCATTGGCGGCAACGGCATAAATCAGCTTTCCGTTTTTATCAGCAGCAACAGGCGACTGTGGTTTATCCTGCTTCTTTTTTTGAGCAAACAAAGGAGCATGCAAAAGCATGCTCCCCACCAACATATAAATAAACCTATTGAACCCAAATCCTGACATTAGTACTGTTATAATTATTTCAATGTAGCTAACTTCTTTTCGCCTTTCATCGCTACGGTATTTAAATATACTTCGATATTGGTATAGCCACCGCCATTTTTAGCAGGCAGGGCCGAATCATTACCATCTTTAGGATTTAAGCCATGTTTTGTTTCCCAATCATTTGGCAAGCCATCATTATCCGAATCTTTAAAAGGCGTACCTTTATAGTCAGGATATCCGCCTACCTGCCATGGTGCCGTGATGATACCCAGTTTATATGAGTCTTTAGGTAATTTACGAACCTTAAACTGGTATGCCGTGTCGGTTTGCATTTCCTTATAAACGATTTTTCCGGTACGCGCCTGCTCTGTAATACGTACATCAACCGCATCGCGTTTTGGCAGTGTTGCGCCTGCATTGGCAATAACAAATTTATAAGCATCTGTAGCCGACATAATGGTTAAGGGCGGCATAGGGAACGGCGTGTTTGAGCGCATGTAATCGGTATACTCGCCCGCATCAGGCAATTCTTTGCCTCCGGCTCCCTCAACCTGGATACCGCCTTTCCACGGGTCTTTGGTAATTTCGGGATATCCTTCCATAATATTACCAACGGCGTATACACGACCAAAAAACTTTTCTTTCAATTTGCTCCTGCCCGATTCAGGTTTCAGGATCCTGTGGCCTACAGGCTCATTTTTTGGCGTTACCGGACCAGGTTTGAAATAATTGTTGATCACATTATAGTTTGTTGTATAATCGCCGCCATCCATCGAACGGTGGTGCCAGTTAAATACCACGTTGTTTACAAAATTGTAAACACCATTCCAGCCTACCGATGGGTTACGTCCGGTATTATCGGCCCAAAGGTTACGAATCAGCAAACTGTTTTCGCCGCCTGTGGTGCTGCCGAAAGCATGGTTCCAATAATCAAGCGATTCGGAATAGATACAGTTTTGGATAGTTATATTAACTGTTCCGAGCTTCTCTTCCTTTGAACCGTCGCCCGGATCGAACATGTGCCTGTACATCGAAAAATTCTCATCTAAACCCCAGCTTGCCGATACGTGATCAACAATGATATTCCCAACCGGGTTACCGCCCAGGGCATCGTCCCTGCGGCCAACATTTGTTTCGCCACGACGGAAACGCATATAACGGATAATTACATCATGCGTATTTACCCAGAATGATTCGCCGGCAATACAAACACCGTCGCCCGGTGCAGTTTGCCCTTCAATGGTGATGTATGGCGCCCTTACTATAATGGGCGTTTTAATACGAATAATACCGGCAACATTAAATACTACTATGCGTGCGCCGCCTTTTTCGCAGGCATCACGTAAGGTACCCGGACCGCTATCAGCAAGGCTTGTTACTACATATACCTTACCGCCACGGCCGCCAAAAGTAAATTTACCACCGCCCTCGGCACCGGGGAAAGCCGCCAGCTTTGCCTGCGGCAGATCTGATGGCCTGCCTGCCCAGGGCACATACACTTTACCGCGTCTTTGATCAGCCTTAATTATAGGAAGCGCAACCTGCCATGCAGAATCTGAACGGCGGGTAGCCTCTTTCATCAATGCTTCACTCTCATCTTTTACCTTTTGGGGTACCTCCGGATATTGTGCAAAAGCCGGTTTAACAAATCCCAATGCTGCTGCTATTATAAATATAGCTGTGTGCTTTTTCATATGTAAGTAGATATTATTCCTTTAGTTTATACGGTGACAGCAATGCTATCACTTTATGTTTAATTATAATAATGGGTCGAATGTTCCGCCCCATCCAACATTTTGCTGCAGTTTAGGGTTATTGGTAATTGATGAAGTTGGAATACCAAAGAAATAGTATTCATCTTTCCAGGCAATGGTGTAGCCATTATCAAGCTTTTTGGTGTTAAGCGTAAAGTATTGATATGCCTGATCGGCGGTTAAACCATCCCTGCCAGCAAACGGCGAAACACTAAGACTTGTAGGTGCAGTTGCCGAATTAACGTTCCATTGAATCCCGGTTCTTGTTTTGCCATTTAAGGTATTGGCAAACAGCTTCCTCCTGCGCAGATCCCAGAAACGCTTACCTTCAAATGCAAATTCTATCTGGCGCTCAAACATAATTGCATTAATCATTTCAACCTGGCCCATACCTGTTTTTAAGCCATACAAGTTATCTGCTCCGGCCTCTACTCCGGCTCTTTTGCGTATTTGTACTAAAAGGTCGTAAGCTTCTGAAATCCTGTTGGTAGCAGCTGCGCATTCGGCCTGGTTTAACAGTACTTCTGCGTAGCGGATCTCCATCCAATCTGTACCTTCATACTGCACGTTACTTTGCAGCGTTGCGGGATCAATAGCTTTACGGCAATAAAAACCGGTTGATGACGCCTTTGGTTCCACTGTACTAAAAGTAGTTGGCTTGTTAAGGCTGGGATTGTAAAAATATGTCCATAACCTGTAATTCAAATTATTGATGATATACCATGTACATCCGTTGTAGGCTATAGTTTTATCAAAGCGGGGATCACGGTTTTGGTAATAAGTTTGATCGCTGTAAGTGTATTTCGATTCAGCAGGCAGTTTACCATCTTTCATCGGGTATGCTTTTACCATTTCCCAGGTGGGCTGGTTACTGCCGCCGCCGGTACCTAAATATGATGGTCTTGTAGCATTATCGTAACCATTGCTTTTTTTGGTGTCGGTAGTAAAGTTGTTATACCCTGTAACCATAACTGCCTCCGGGTTGTTAACTTCGGTAAACCACATATTTTCATACGATGAGTTTAAGCCAAAAGCACCCGCCTGCAGTAACGTTATAGCCTGGGTATTTGCCGCATAAGCGGCCTCCCATCTTTCGGGCAGGCTTGCCGGGTTGTTTTGATCGCTGGCCCCGGCGGTTACAAACTGAGGGCTTGCCCACGTTAACAATACGCGGCCTTTGAAAGCTGCAGCTGCACCCGCTGTTATGCGCCCCCAATCTGAACCGTTCCACTTTGCAGGTAAATATTTAATACAGCTATCCAGGTCGGCGCTGATTTGTTTAATACACTCCGATGTTTTATTACGCGGCAGTAAGGCAGCATCTTTTGCTTCCTGGCCAACAGCCTGCAATGGGGTTAATACCAATGGCACACCGCCATATAAACGTACCAGATCGAAATAACGGAAAGCGCGTAAAAATAAAGCCTGCGCTACCAACCTGTTTTTAGTGCCTAATGGCAGCGTTCCGGCGTTTACATCCCTGATAAAGGTGTTGATAAAACGGATCTTACCATAATTATTGGTTATGTTAACAGATGTTGCAATATCTCCCACATCTTCGGCAGTTAATGTTCCCCTGAAAAATTTGGTATCCGAATAAGATTCCTCTGATAACGAATTTGGGTTGCCTATAGCACCGCCGGTAACACCAGCCCAATCGGGCAGGTTTGAATTGTATATGTAATTAAGGTTTAATACCGCCAAAGTTGAATCATTGAAGATCTGGTTTGCCACAGCATTGCCCTGGTCAACATTGTTAAGTACTTTTTTGCAGCTTGTAATTACCGTTGCTAAACATATCACCGGTAATAATATTTTATGAATTTTCATTTGCTTTAATAATTAAAAACCAACATTTAAACCAAAAGACACCGTTTTGAGCGTGGGGTAGACATTGTATGAAGTGGCGTTATCCCTATAGGTGAAGGGGTTATAAAAATTAAACGGATTGGTTGCCACCGCGAATGCTTTTATGCTTCCTATGCCCATCTTTTTTGTAAGTGATGAAGGGAACGTGTATGACAGGTTTATATTAGTTATTTTAAATGTGTACGAACTCCTAAACCAAAATGAAGATGTTAAAGTATATGAATCTGCGTAATAAGGCGCAGGATACGCTGCGTTTGTATTGGTAGGAGTCCAGTGGTCCGACCAAAACTCCGGCCGGTTATCGGTAGCTTTTGATAAGGCTCTTGCATCGCCTTCAACCAGGCTTTGCCCGCCAAACGACATACCCATAGTTACATTAAGACTTATGCCTTTATAACCACCACCAAAATTCAGCCCCAGGCCGTAGTGGTTGCTTGACTTATTGGTAAGGTAATCCTGGTCTTCTTCGCCTATTTTACCATTAGGAGCTGTGTACTGGCCAGTGGCATCTTTAGGACCGCGTACATCCTGATAGTACAACATTCCCGGCGCCGGCACCAGGCCGTTGATCCGTACAGCATCCGGCGAAATACCAGCTGCAGCAGCCATCTGTGCTTTTACAGCATCAGCCTGTTCCTGTGTCCTGATCATACCCTGGTAATGGTAACCAAATACACCCTTATCACTCGGGCGCCCTGTTGCATCAAGGTAAGTACCCACATTGCCAAGCGGCTGGTCAACTCTCAGGTTTTTATCATCAAACCATGATAAAAACGGGCTAAAGTTGTAACTAAAATCTTTTCCTATCCTGTCTTTCCAGCTCAATGAAATTTCATAACCAAATGTGTTAACCGATGCAAAGTTTTCTGTAGGCGGCGCAGCACCAATCAGTACCGAAACTGACGATGTTAAAGCCGATAACATGTTATACCTGTGCGAATAATATCCATCAGCAGTTAATGATAAGCGGTTTTCTAAAAATTGGGCATCAATACCGAAATTGGTGCTTAGGTTGCTATCCCATGTTGTATTGGCATTGGCAATTACAATATTTGGCGCATAGGTTAAGCCTCTGTCGTTATTTCCGCCAAATACGGCACCTTTGCCTGTTTCTAATTTATAATTCTCCTGGTACAGGAAAGGTTTTGAACTATCGTTACCTAATAAACCAACAGATCCCCTGATTTTAAAGAAATTAACAAACCTGATATTATTTTTAAAGAATCCTTCCTCTGACATTACCCAGCCTAATGAACCGGATGGAAAATATCCCCATTGATGGCCCGGCGCAAAGTTGTTGTTAGCATCGGCACGGATGGAAAGTTCAACCAGGTATTTATCAGCGTAGGCGTAATTTACACGGCCGGCATAAGCCAGGCGGCCAAACTGCAGCACCCTGCCATTTGCCTGATCGGTGCTTTGGGCGCCGGTTGCAAACTGCATATTATCAAAACCGCCTACGAGGGTACCTTCACGATAGGCCTGTAAGCTTTCGCCCGAATCGTGCTTTTGCTCAAATAAAGCAATGGCCGATAAATCATGTTTGCCAAAGCGGGCAGCGTAAGTTAAATTACCATTTACCTGGTACACATTGGTAATACCGGGGGTAAAACGTACGATATCACCATTTTTGGCCGAAATTACACTTTGAACATCTCCACCTACTATATGCTTATTTTCACCCAGGTTGGTGAATGAGTACATGTTATACCTGGTACCGTATTGTTTGCTAAAATCGTTGTTGATATTACGATTGTAGCTTACGTTAGCTTTCAGGCCTTTTATAAAAGGAATTTCATATTCGGCATTGGCCAAAACATTTAACATGGTTGTGTTTTGAGATGTGTAGTTATTTAACTTTTGTATCTCGAAGAAATTCGCCCCTTGAAACGATCCTGTATTTGAGGCCTGCAGCACCGGTAAGCCGTTGTAATACATCGGCTGAAACTGCGGAATTGACAGCAAGGATTTAAAATCGTTGTCCAGGCTTTCTGATCCCTGTTTAAAATAATACCTTTTGCTGTAATAAGTGTCGCCGCTAATTGATAAACCAACTTTTAAGCCACTTGCAACTTTGGCATCAGCACTGGCCCTGAATGTAAATTTGTTGGTGCTGGCCCCTTTAAAGTTTGAATTTTGCTGCGTGTAAGTACCTCCTGCAAAATAAGTTGCCTTATCATTACCTCCGCTAACTGTTAAAGCATGGCGCATAATGTATGATGATTGCCAGGCTTCTCTTAAATGATCCGAACTGTTATTGGCAAAATAGTCTAATTCATCCGGGCTGTAGTAAGCGACATCTTTTGTTGTACCGGTTCCTATAACACCTGTAGGCGATAAGGTATAGTTGTTTTTGGTTTGCGTATAATCATTAAGATAGGTTGCCTGTTGTAAACCAGTCATCATATGCGGCAATTCAACTGCATCAGATATACCGTACGATCCGCTGTAGGTTACCTTAGGGGCGCCCACCTGGCCACGTTTCGTTTTAACAATAACAACACCGTTTGCACCCAAAATCCCATATATTGCTGCGGCGGCATCCTTTAATATCGAAATGCTTTCAACCTCGCTTGCATCAAGCAGGTTAAAATCATTAAGTGTTCTTTGATTGTCATCTATGATAAATAAAGGATCGGTTTTACCATCTTTTGCAAAAAACACAGGATTACGAATCTGTATTGTAGCGTTTTCGCCTGGCCTGGCAGTGCCGCCGGATACAGAAACGTTGGGCAGCTGCCCCCGCAAGGCTGCAGCGAGGTTGGTTGTTGGTATATCCTGTATGTTTTTCATTTCCACGCTTGCAATTGCACCCGTAAGATGAGTTTTCTTTTGTGTACCATAACCCACTACAACCACTTCGTCGAGGCTGCTTTGCGATGGAACCAGTTTAAAATCGGCATTCATTTCGCCCTCCCTCAAGGCTTTTTCCTGGTAGTTGTAGCCTATAAATTTTGCACCGATCACAACCGTTTGCAAATTTGTGGCCTTAATGGCGTACTTGCCATCGGTACCAGTTACACTGCCTGTGGTGCTTCCCTTTACCGTAATGGTAGCGCCAGGCAGGGGCAGACCATTTTCGTCGGTCACCATGCCCGTTATGGTCCGGTTCTGGGCCTTTAGCGTACTGCTAATCAGGAGCAGTGCAAAAAATAAGTAAAAAACTCTTCTCATAAAGGTTTAATTTAGTTTCATGATTTAATTAATTGGTATAGTTTACTTCCCGGGTAATACTTCTCACGTTACCGGCCCGGTGCTTCGTTTAAATTATTGTTTGGCTGCTGCCCTTTCCTTAATTCTTTGCTGCCATTCCTCCCCTGCTTTTTTCATATCATAGCCTTGTGCCGACAGGTAGTTATTGATGCGGCCTTTAAATTTTCCAAACCAGGCATGCTTTTTTTCCGACGATTCGGCATCCATCGCGTTTTCGCGGGCCTCTAACAGCCAGCCTTTAATTTTATCCTTTTGCACAGTGGTGAGCGTGGGCAATTCATCCAGGTAAGCGGTGTAAGTTATAGGGTATACCCTGTAGGTCATGCCATCCTTAACTTTATCAACCTGGTTGGGGTTTAGTTCCCTGCCTAATTTTGAAATATACTTTGTATGCTGTGCTTTCAGTTGCCTGGTAACGTTACTGTCCACGTCGGCTATTTTAGCTTTGGCCGCCGCTTTATCATCACCGGCTTGTTCCTTTATCTGCTTGCTTTGGGCGCTGCGTGTGTTATATATATCATTAAGTGCATGATACTGATCTGCGATAATATCACGAACCTTTTTATACTTTACCGAATCGGTAATATTTAACACATCAACAATTTTACCGGAGCGCTTTGTAATTACCTGTGTATAATTATCGTTGTTGGTATTTACTGAAGGGGCCTGGGCAAATGTGCTTATACACCCTACGGAGAGGAGCGCCAGCAGTATTAAACATTTCTTTATTCTCATAATCTTAACTTTAAGGTAAGTTATATTTATATATTTTAATAAAATAACAATAATCTGTAAATCAACAAATTAACTTTATATTGTAGTTTTTATCACAATTTATTTGCACATATCACAATTAAACTGACACATAATAATCATCAATACTTTAACTTAAAAAACAATATTGATATTTAACTATGTTGGTTTATATAATTGGTAACCGCACCTGGTATTACAGGATGCTTTAACAAATATCAAATATTAGGTAGTGCCATTTCTACCTGTATTTATCAATTTATTGTACGATCCTATCATAACACTGTTTTTCCTGTACATCCTGGTTCTGTCAAAAGAATGTTACCTTTTTATAATCAATGTTTGCTTAAAAATTTATAATTTTAAAAATTGTAAGCCAATTAGCAAGCAGTGTTTAAACTGCTAATTTTATTAACAGTTTATTGATTTTTTAAAAATGAAGCCTCATTTCCTTAAGGTTGCTGTAAAACCACAGAACTCTTTTAGCATCAGGCATGATATTTTACCAACCTTTAGGGGCATATGGCATTATCATCCCGAACTGGAGCTTCACTATGTAATTAAGGGCGAAGGTGTGCGTTTTATTGGTGATAATATCAGCAATTTTTCGCCCGGCGAAATAACTTTACTTGGCGAAGCGCTGCCGCATTGCTGGCGCTGCAAGGATGAATACTTTTTGCCGGATTCGGGCCTGAATGTGGAAGTGATAGTTATTCATTTTTTGCCGGATTGCCTGGGCAAATACCTGTTGAACTTACCTGAAGCTTATATGCTGCCAAAACTTTTTGAAAAGGCCAAAAGCGGGATGGTTATTAAGGGTGAGGCAAAAACACGATTGGCTAATTTGATGTGGCAGGCGGTAAATGCAACCAATCTCGACAGGATTATTGTTCTGCTGTCTATTTTAAAAATACTGACAGAAAACGACGACTTTGAGCCGATCATATTATCGCACAACGAGTTTCATCAGTCGAACGAATCGGATACCATTCGCCTTAATAAGGTTTGCTCCTATACCCTGGCTAATTATAAAACCGAAATAAGTCTTGAAAAGATAGCAGCCATTGGCAACCTCAGTGTTACCTCGTTTTGCAGGTATTTTAAGCTGATGACCAAAAAAACCTATTTTGATTTTTTAACCGAAATCAGGATCAGCCATGCCTGCCGGTTTTTAATTGAGGATAAGCTGCCTACCGAAGTGCTGTGCTTTGAGTGTGGTTATAATAACATATCAAACTTTTACCGCCATTTTAAAAGGGTAACCAACATGACCCCGCTTGAGTACAAAAGGCGGTACATTAAAGGGCAAAAAGCCGCCAGTTAATAAATTTTTATGCCAACCTCGTTTTGCAGGTGGGTGTAATTGCTGTACAGATCCTCAATCTGGATGCGGATGGCCGGTGAAAAATAGCCAACATCTCGCCTTGTTTTGGTCGAAATTTTTAATCCCCGTTTGGTTAAGCAGTATTTGGCCACTACGGGATATACATTATGCATCACATCCATGTTTTCAATCAAAAACTGCTGTACGGCATCCACTTCATACTGTAGGGATTCATCAGCATAATTATTGCATAACCATACAATAAGCTCAGGGAAAAAATTACCCTGAATGCAGGACAATCCTGCCGAGCCCGTTTTTAAAGATGCAACCGCATGCCCCATATAAGCATCGTACAAACCAAAACCGGGGTTAATTTTACCGGCCTCTAATTTTTGCTGCACCTCGTCGATATTTAGGCAGGTATCTTTATGGTAAATCACCCGGCCGGTAGCCACAAAATCGGCAAGTTGCCGGGGCGATAATAACCTTTTGTAAGGTACCGGGCATTCATAAAAACCTAAGGGGATGTTAGCTGTTTGATCTAACAACTTAAATAACTGGTAATTAAATACCGCATCCGACTCATCGGCATCTGCCAGTAAGCTGGTAATTACAATTACAGCCGAAGTACCTGTATCGTGCACTTTTTTTACAAAATCGGCTTGTTGGGCAACCGGACCGCCAAACGTACCCGTGGCTACAACGGGTACCGCGCCATTGACAATTTTTATAACATGTTTTATAATCTGCAACCGCTCCTCATCCTTAAGTTCAAACATTTCGCTGGATAAGCAATTGGCAAATACCCCGGTGGCCCCTGCCTGCAGATACATTTCTGTAAGCTGGGTAAGTACATCATAATCAATAGCTCCATTGTTTTTAAAGGGAGTTAACATTACTGGGATAAAACCTTTTTTAGCCTGTTCCATTTTGATGTTTGTGTTGTGTTTAATTTATTTTTCGCTGTAAACCACCCTGTTTTTGTTAAAAATATACCGGTGAGGAAAATAGTGAGTGTACCCACTACGATGATGAGGTTGGTATTTAAAGTACTGCGGAGCGATGCATACTGATCTGGAATAAGAGCAGGGAAAGTAAGCCACATAATTACCAGCACCCCAATAATTGTTGCTATAATTGCTTCATAGTTACGCGTTTGCCTGCTGATGATGCCCAACAGGAATAAGCCCAGCATACCAGCCGCGAATATGCCCGATAGTTGCCACCACACATCCAGGATACTTTTAACGCCTATCATAGCTATACCTGCTCCCATACCCGCCAGCCCGAAAACAACAGTACCGATATGTAAAATATTAAGCGTTTGCTTATCATTTAGCTGTGTTTTAAAATATCGCTTATAGATATCAATCGTAAAAACGGTAGCCGATGCATTCATGCCCGAGCTGATAGTGCTCATGGCTGCCGAGAGTATAGCCGCCACAATAACCCCAACCAGCCCGGCAGGGATTTTGGTTACCATAAAGTGAGGCATAATTTTATCGCCATAATCGGCAGGCGTTAATTTGGCCATCACACTACGTACCTGGCTTGCAGAAGCCGTGGCCGGCAGGCGTTCAATGGCTGCCTGGTGTTTAATGCTCAAAATAAGATCGGGGTGCTGACTGTAGTAAGCATATAAACAGGAACCTATTACAAAAAACAGGAACGATGCAGGTACATATATCGCCACACACAGCCAAACCGACTTTGCAGCCTGCCTGGTTGATTTTGCTGCATGGTAACGCTGTATATAGTTCTGGTCCATCCCAAAATTGTTAAGGTTGATAAAAAATCCATAAAACAATATCACCCAAAATGTTGGCTGGGTAAGGTCGGGCGAAAAACTGCCCAGATCAAATTTGTGACTGGCCAGGCCGATGTCCAATATTTTTGTAAACCCACCGGAGATATTGGTTACTAACAAGTAAATGATCAGCACAGCGCCCAGTGTTTTAATGATACCCTGCACTACTTCTGTCCATATTACTGCTTTTATGCCACCCGACACGGTGTATATGATGATGGAGACACCCATTATCAGCATAATCATTTTCATTGATACACCGGTAAGTGCCTGCAGGCTTAACGCGATACCAAAAAATACCGAGCCCATGCGGGCCAGTTGCGTAAGTAAAAAACAAATAACAGCATAGGTGCGCGCCCAGGGACCAAAGCGTTTTTCGAGATGTGTATAGGCCGATACCTCGCCTGTGTTACGATAAAATGGTACAAAATATTTAACCGCAATCCATGCAGCAAGCGGCATGCTCAGGCTAAATACAAAAGCGTTCCAGTTACCACCATAGGCTTTGCCGGGTACACCCAAAAAAGTATTGCTGCTTAAAAAGGTGGCGTAAATAGACAGACCAATAGCCCAGCCCGGTATTAAACCCGATGCCATGGTAAACTGCCTGGCATTTTTATTCTTTCGCGAAAAATAAAAGCCCACCAGTATCATCCCTATCAGGTAAATACCTATAATGGTAAAATCGAGCAGGGGTAACACTTTCATGCGTTAAACAAAATTTCTATTAAGATTTATATTGCGGTTTAAAACTGTATAAACAAATGTACCATTGTGGTAGTATCATTTACTATAACATTTTTTCAGGCTATTGTATGATATTAGCATTTGGCTTAGGGGAAAACGCTTTTAAAAAAGACACCGAAGTCATGTCGTCCGCCAACTGGTCGGATCGGCATCCCACGTGCAGGTCTGCAACATACAGGTCGAATGAGGTATATCGCATAGCGGCGAGTTGACTCACCCCGACGAGGCTGCGCCCGTCACCCCTCTCTCCGCTTCGCGCATAGAGGGGGCAAAAAAGGTAAAAAAAAACTCCTCAACCCTCTTTGCGGCGCAGCCGGAGAGAGGGTGGCCCAGCGAAGCGTCGGCCGGGTGAGTCGTAGCCGGCGTTCAACCGGATGTTTGTGTAAACCCCAACTTATGATCAGTAGTTGTAAAATTTTACGGAACTCTCAAGGAGGAATGACGTATATCGCATAACAGCGACTTGACTCACCCCGACGAGGCGGCGCCCGTCACCCCTCTCTCCGACTGCGTCGCATAGAGGGGCAATAAAACAAAAATTGAGCTTCACCCTCTTTGCGGCACAGCCGGAGAGAGGGTCGGCCAGCGTAGCGTAGCCGGGGTGAGTCGTAGCCAGCGTTCAAAGCCAGCGCTATAAGTGCATCCTTATTTTATTCAATACAGATTTCGTATTGCTTATAATTTCGTCGTTTTTAAATCTCAAAATAGTCAATCCCAGGGTTTGCATTACTTCATCACGATTTTGGTCGTATTCTTTTTTTAACAGGTGGATGGGACCATCGGCTTCTATTACAAGTTTCCGTTCGGCGCAATAAAAATCAGGGATATAATACGTATCGCCTTTAATGGTCGACTGAACACAAATCGGAAATTGCCTCAAAAACTTTTTGTTGTTTAGTTGTCTATTCCTAAGATGCTGCCATAAAACTTTTTCGGCAGGCGTTTCCTGCTGTCGAAGTAGCCGGCAAAGCTCTATGATGGATGACATGGATAAAAATACAAATAATTTCAAAAATGCAAGGCGGCAACAACTCACCCCGACGAGGCTACGCCCGTCTGCCCCTCCTATGTTTGTTGTCATAATATAAGCAAATAAATTTGCATTATAAAGTGAGGAGGAATGAGAGCAGAGTTTGCCCCAAACAACCCATTGGTATGTTGAGAGAGAGATACTGCCTCATTTCTTTTTACCCTTTAGCGTTTGAACAGAATGTAAGGAATATTGCATAGCGATATATCCAGGATATCC
>NZ_JBFUKX010000023.1:0-92060 GCF_056400605.1 Mucilaginibacter sp. P5_A4
TTGGTAAGGAGCATTTAGGCGAAATGAACGATATTTTTGAAAATTATTACGATAATTTAATAGCAAAACTACCTACCGCCGAAGATCAAAGAAGGGCCAGGATCTTTATTGAAGAGAAACTGATTTACGAAGAAGATAAAACCCGGTTAAGCATTTACGAAAAGCAGATATTGCGCGATTTTAATGTTAATAAAGCACTCCTGGCCGAGTTGGTGAACAGCCATTTAATAAGGGCCGAGCCAAATACCGCCGGATTATTATCTTATGAGCTAAGCCACGATACCTTGGTGGATCCAATTCTTAAAGCGAAGGCAAAAAGAGTGGAAAAAATACGAATTGAAGAAGAGGAAAAGAAAATATTAGCAGAAAGGGAGCTTGCTGAAAAACAACAGAAAAAATTACGTAATACCCAGCTTATATTGGTCTGTATCTCAATACTTGCGCTATTTTCTATTTTAGCGGGTAGTTATGGTTACAGTATGCAAAGGAAGGCAAAAAGTACCATGGACTCTGTAATAACTATTAATAATAAATTATTAAAAAGCACCGATAGTCTAAAAAACTACACCCGCGAACTTGAGGAACAAAATAAAAAAACCGAAAAACAAAGAGTCAGGGCTGATAGCTCAAAAGTTGCGGCCGACGTAGCAAGAAATGCGGCCGATATCGCAAAAAACAATGCCAATGCCGCATTGCTGCGAAACAGCCAATTAACAGAGAAGCTTAAAAAACAAATCACTTTCCGTAATAAAGAGTATCTGGCTAATAGCAGTTTTATGAACTCTCCCAGTATAGATTCGATCAGGCGAGACGAGATGAGCAAATTATTATACTCATATATGTTTGCTGACCAGATGAACAAATACTACCATACGATTAAAAAATTAGATACTTTGGCTACCGCCCTGGATTCAGTCGACGTAAGTCCCAATCATTCGGCTTATCTGATCAAAAGAGGATACCCGATTGGCAAGAGCGCAACCGTTCAGGAGCAAAATATTTATCAGGAATATGCTTTGCCCCTTTTCAATAAATTTATTTTTGAAAAACAAGAGATAAATCCCGATTATGATGCAGCTTTTTTACATACTACTTCAATTGCCATATCCCCCAACAAAAAAAAATTTGTTTATAACGTAGAAGAAAGAATTGCCGTTGGTGATATAATAGGCGATAGTTTGGTTTTATATAAAAGAGATTCTGCCTATTCCCATAGTCCCCACCTAACATCAATAGGTATAAATAATAAATACGATGTAATTGCTAAGGAAAAACATCATTTATTATATTGGAAAAATGGTAAAAGAAATACTATTGGTTTACCTGTTGACAGTAATTCGTATTGTAAACTGTCTGCCGATGGATCATTGTTATTAACTATATCAAAAGAAGTTCCCGCGTTGTGGCCAACATCTGACTTAATTAGTAATAACCCTATTTCGTATTCATTCGATAATCTTGATAAATATAACCTTGTTTATTCTTTTGCTTTTTCTGATGACAACAGCCTTATTGCCGTTGGACTCGCAAATGGATTTAACTTATATACTACAAAGGGTCATTTAATTAAAACCTATACCTTACCCGGAACTAAAATCGATGATATTCATGGCAACGAAAAAAATACTACTCCAATAATTTATGTAACTGCTGTTAGTTTTTCGCATGATTCAAAAAAAATCATTATTGGCACATCTAATCAAGATGTAATGCTTCAGGATATAAACAAAAACACCCCAGCGGACTTAATTTACCATTTTAAAAATGAGTTGACTTCGTTAACTAAAATAGCTATCTCAGAAGACGAAAATCATATTTTAGCCGGCGCAGTAGGTAATAAATTCAAGATTTTAAACGTTCCGGGAAATTATGTCAAAACTATACCTATCGATACCAATATAATTTCTGCTGAGTTTCTAAATAATCAGGTTATAATTTCTGCAAATTATTATGGTAAGATAACAAGTTTTAAAGTTGCGCCATTATTCAAGGATTTACCAACTGCCACATCAAGTATTACCATCTTGCAACCTTTACTTGCTAAAAGAAATAAAAATTTAGATAAAGATTTACCAACCGCTACCCCAGGAGTACCTGACAAAAAGAATCCGAATAAAAATTACGACTTTGCCTATTTAATGTCATCAAACGACCCCAAACTCCTGCATGACAAAGGATATGGTTTCCAACAGGGGTATGATAACAAAGACTCACTTATTAAAGCTAAGCAGCTTTTTACAAGGCTAAAAGCAATAACAAAAGAAAACCCGAGGTACGATTATCTTGAGCATCTGGTAATTGTAAATAAAGCTTTAAATGATTTAGATTCTACCAACTACTTTGCAAAAGTTGACAGACTAAATGAAAACATCGAACTCAGGGATGAAATATTAAAATTAGACATTGCGGACAGTTTAAAAACAAAAACCAGCAAAAACTTATCGTCTGACCTTGGTTCATTATCTTATAATCAGCTATTTATCAAAGAGTTTAAAGGTGCTGTCATTTCTGCACAAAAAGGCATCGAAATTGAAAAAAACAACGATTGGATATATACCAATCTGGCTCTGGGTTACCTTTTAAGCGGCGAGTTTGATAAAGCAAAGGCTATTTACTTACAATATAAGGACAAAAATTTTTACCAGTCGAAAAGTACATTTAAAAAGGCATTCCTTGATGACCTGGTTGATTTAGAAAGCGAAGGTATTATTACAATCGACAACACAGAACTTTACGCACATGTAAAGCAAATCAGGGACTTGCTGAAGTAAAGGAACATCTAAAAGGTTGGGCTATTTAGTAAACTGTAAACGATTATCCAAAAACTAAATAAAAGAAATCATGAAAACCAAATTACTTTTTATGTTTTGTTGCGCTTTGATACCTTACTGTATCAGCGCCCAGGGAATCAAATTTATTGATAATAAGGCCTGGAAAGATGTTTTGGCAATGGCTAAAGTTCAAAAGAAGCTCATTTTTTTAGATGCATATGCATCCTGGTGCGGGCCATGTAAGTATCTGCAAAAGAATGTTTTTACTACGGCGCAGGCAGGCAGCGAGTATAACAAAAACTTTATAAATGTAAAGATGGATATGGAAAAAGGTGAAGGGATAACGCTGGCAAAGAAGTATGAGGTTAAAGCTTATCCAACCTTATTTTTTATTAACGCAAATGGACAGTTGGTTCACTCAAGTGTTGGGGCGCTGGAGGTAGGGGACTTTGTTGCATTGGCCAAAGATGCCAGGAATCCCCAAAAGCAATTTTATACCGTTCGTAACAGGGCTATGGCCGGCGTTTTGTCGCCCGCAGCTTTTGGCGAATGGTTAACGACCGCCGAAAAAATGGAGTACAGTGGCGTTGATGAGGTTATGACTGGATATATAAAAAGTAACCAACACCCCTTGATGGAAAAGGACATGCTTAACATTGTTTTGGATTACGCTAAAGTTTTAAACGATGATCAGCTTGCTTTTTTAAAAACCAATCGCTCCCGTGTGATAGAACTGACAGGCAAAACGCCCAAGGAGTTTGATAATCTGTTTACTGAAAAAGTAGTGAGCAATGCAATCAAAAAGATGCCAGCTGATGGCGAAATGGATTTTGAAAAACTTAACTCACTAATCTCCGCCTATCTCCCTGCTGATGATGCTGCCAGCACAACGAAGAAACTGAAAACACGTTAGGGATTAAGTAATCAGACACTGGCATTCGAGGACCTGATAGCTTCTGACGATGAAGATGTTTTGACAGTTGGCGCTGAGTTTTATTATCGTAACAAAAAAGAATACCTTAATAAATCAAAACAGCTTTACGTTAAGCTTCTAAAAATAGGTAAGAAACAAAAGCCATCAGTTTGCATATTTCATATTGTTCAATTAAACAATGCATTGAATGAAGCCGATCCTGATAATTATTTTGGAAAGGTTGAGCGATTAAAAGAAAGCATATCCTTGGTTGAAAAAAATAGGCAGGATAGTACTTCAGCTGATTTCTATTCTAAAAGTAAGTTGTCTACCTTATATGGGGATTTAGCTTGGAATCAGCTTTTTATTAAAGATTTTAGTTCTACAGTCACTTCCGCAAAAAAAGGTATCGAGCTGTTTAAAGAGAATGATTGGATCTATACCAACCTGGCGCTTGGCTATCTCCTTAGCGGAGATGTTAACAGCGCAAAAATGCTTTATACAGATCTTAAAGGTAAAAGTTATGCTAACGGGGAAAAATCCTTTAAGGAAGCTTTCCTGAAAGACTTTGATGACCTCGAACGAGAGGGTATTATTACTTCTGCTGATGCAGATCAATACCGCAGTGTAAAAGAAATAAAAACTATGTTAATTCAATAAATATCACTGAAATATTTCGGCTGCGAGTGTGAAAATGTTTAGCAAGTAGATGATAGGGATATTAAAACATAATCCAATCATTGTTTTTTTATAATTAATCATATAATAAAATTGTGGGCTGTATGGCCCGAGCTACCGCAAGGTTTTTGATCGCTGCCGCAGGCCTCCTGGCCTGTGGTCCGCCGGCTAAGCATTGAATTTGCAAATCCCGGATGTTTGTTTTCATCCGGGATTTTGTTGTTAATAGGGAATTTTGCGTTAAAGGATTGGCGTATATACCGGGCAACAAAAAAGTTTTTTGCTAACATGTTATTGTAGGTGCAAAGGCTCTCCCTACCGCAAGCACTTTTTTTGCGACCACATGAGTGATACCCAATTCACATTAGCTGTACAAAATTTCCCACCTATGTTACAGTTTTACAATAGTTTATTAATTATCAAGTTGTTATCCTGATATTTAGCTAAACGATTAATAGTTAGGGTTGGGGAGGGTTGATTAAATGCGGCCTTCCCCATTATTTAAAGTCCTTATCTGGTCCCGGGTTTGTGTCCCCGCATGCAAATTACAGGTATACCGCAAGCACTTTTTCGTTGTCGCCCCAGGCTTATCCGCCCGCATGCAAATCCAATGCTTTTATAAACCACTAAGCTTACACCTTACCCCACAGTCCACGTTAGTGATGGCAGTGGATACCGGCCAATGCGCGCAAGGCCTGCAGGCGTATGAACGTACAGCACGGGCCCCAACTTCTACCGGTTGGGGTAACGCCATTATTAAGATTTGCTGGCGCAATTATTGCTCATCTTCGGAGGGTTAACATCTCTGCTGCCGATACTAAGTTTATGCTGAAATTTTCCTGCAAAAAATATTTTTAATACCTGTTTATTAAGACACCATTATGAATACTTTTAATCATACTGCCGGAAATGAGCATGTTATTGACGACGCGGTTATTTACTACCAAATAACCGGCAATAAGGACGGCCCTGTTATGCTGCTGCTGCATGGCGGTTTTGGGAGTATGGAAGATTTTAATCCAATTTTGCCTTTACTGCTCAACACTTATTGTGTAATTGGTGTTGATAGCCGGGGTCATGGTCAATCTACTTTGGGTAGCAAAAAGTTGAGTTACGGGCAGCTGCAAAAAGATGTCGAAAGTTTATTGCAGCACCTGGATATAAAACAGCTCAGCATTATGGGTTTTAGCGACGGAGGTATTGTAGCCTATCGGTTAGCGGCGTTCAGCACACTAAAAATTGTTAAGTTAATTACCATAGGATCAAGGTGGCATATTAATGATGCGCTGCAAACAAAGGACCTCTTTTTAAGAATTACTCCGCAAAGCTGGGAAAATAAATTTCCCGAAACAGTAGCGCTATACAAGCGCTTAAATGCTGAAGCTGATTTTAACCGTTTGTTCACTGCTGTTGTAGCTATGTGGCTTGATGATGATAACACCGGCTACCCCAACGAGCAAATTACGCAGGCCAGTTGTGCTTTGTTTATTGTTAGAGGCGATAACGACCATTTAACCACCCGAAAAAGCGTGGCTAAACTTGCCGATTTAGTTAAAGGCGCCGCGCTGCTCAATATTGCCTTCGCCGGGCATGCTGCCTATACCGACCAGTACGAAATATTTAAAATAGCCTTAAAACAGTTTTTAGGTAAAAAAAGCTAAAAGCAGAATGCTAAAAGCTAAAAGCGGAACGCTTAAAGCTAAAAGCAGAATGCATAAAGCCAAAATCTAATTATCTAATTATCTAATTATCTAATTATCTAATTATCTAATTATCTAATTATCTAATTATCTAATTATCTAATTATCTAATTATAAATATTTTATAATCTATGTCTATTTAATAGGAATCATCCTTTGTCTGATAGTCCTTTGTCCAAAAATCCTTTGTCCGAAAATCCTTCGTCTGACAGTCCTTCGTCAAAAAATCCTTCGTCAAAAAAACCATTATCAAAACATTTAAACCCATAAGCATGTAGTACCCAGTATGCGGTACATGGCTTTATTATTTATTGTTGCTGTGGCGCTTAGTGGCTGCCATGGCTGTGGCAAAGAAGCTGTAGTGATGGATTCGGTAACAAGGCCGCGCGCCGATACCCTGCTGCCCCCACCACCCGATAGCGCCGGTTTTGTAACCAAAATAACTACCGGCAGCACAACGCCTGATAGCCTGGTTGCCTTTGCCAAAAGCCTGGAGGGCATCCCCTACCTGTACGCCTCTACCGATCCCGAACGGGGCTTTGATTGCTCGGGCTATATTACCTATGTATTTAATCATTTTAATATTGCTGTGCCCAGGCGGTCGGTTGATTTTAACTACGTAAACCGGCAGATTCCCCTCGGCCGGGCCAAAACCGGCGACCTGGTTCTTTTTACCGGCCTCGACAGCACGGTGAGGGTGCCGGGGCATATGGGTATTTTAATTGTAAGCCCAAATAAAACACTCACGTTTTTACATTCCACATCGGGCAAAGCCAACGGCGTAACCGAAACTCCTTTTACCCCCTATTACACTTGCAGGTACTTAAAAACCATCAGGGTGTTCAGGCAAAATGATGATTAGATCCGGGACTGTGGGACAAAGGACTTTTGGACGAAGGATTTTTGGACGAAGGACTATCAGACAAAGGACAAAGGACTTTCAGACAAAGGATGATGGACTATCAGATAAAAGATAAAAAACGCCGGTATTCACCGGCCATTTTTTTATTAGGCATCCTATATACTAAAGCATACAAAACATGCCGGCTTATAAACTCGATTGAACTCTCATAGAGTCCAAAACAACCCTTTTGTCCTTCATCCGAGGGTCCTTTGTCTGATAGTCCATCATCCGTCCTTCCCACGATTGTCCGCCTTAAAATACGTAAAACTACCTATGTAAATACGTATTTCAACGGACATCATAAGCAAAAACCTTATCGATATTTATTAAAAAATATTTTAATAAATATCATTCACAATCTTTTGTCGTTTTCGAGAGCCCTGACGGATGAAAGTTGGGGCAATTATCAAATCAAAAAAATCAAACACCATTAAAAAAGGGAGAACACGCATATGGCAGATCAGGTAGCATTTGGGCTGGCAACCAGCAACTCACACCCATCGGGTACAGGAAGTTTTACTTATGAAGGGTCGTTCAAAATCGTAGTTCAAAACCTTGCTTTTGATAAGCAGGTGTCGGCATGGGCGCAAATCGGCGCAGGCTGGACAAACATTTTCGCGAGTTACAGCCATTCGCTGCCCGACAATTGCGAGCTGTGGACTGCACCTGCAAGCAACAGTGAAGGCCAGTTTGTGGCTAAATATACAGTGAATGGCACAACGTACTGGGATAACAACGGCGGGGCGAACTACAAATTTCCACAGGCATTTGATGAATTCGCTGTGTTGGCAGGAAACAGCGACAAGGCAGTTTTGGGGAATGCATCCCTGGCCGCCAGCACACTCAGCGTTAATGTAGGGGTACAAAATCTCGCCTTTACTAAGGTCGTCGGCATTGTGTTTACTACCAACAACTGGGCTACATTTCAAACCGCCTTTGCTCATTACAGCTTTACCATGAAAAGCGGGCTTGAAGTGTGGGCTGTAACCGCACCCGTAGGCGCAGCGACTGAGGTACAGTTTGCCATTTTTTACCAGGTGCCCGGAAACGAATATTGGGATAACAATTTCTCGCGCAACTACAAGGTTACTGCCATCAGCTCCCCGGAGTGGGGCGGTGTATCGTAATGTGCCTCACCCCCAATCTCGCTTTAAAAAACCTAAGTCTCCCTGCCAACCAGCGGGGAGATTATTCATATATTGATGTCTCGGATTGATGGATAATATGGACAGAAAGATATGATATGGGGAGTACCATCAAAAGCGCTCCTTTCTGGGGGCTTATAGCTAATCAGCTATATAGGCCAGCTTTACATTTTTATAGGCTGGTTTTTGCAGTTGCAGCTTTAGCTTTTTGAAGCTTTCGGCCGGGCCCTGGGTTACAAACATATTGCTTAACCATGCGGGGATGCTACCTCCCGGATCGGCATGCAGGGTGTATACAATTTTTACCTGGCTCTTATTTACCCGGGTAATTACCCATTTGCCTTTTGAATCGGCAACGCGTACCGTTTTGGGTTTTACAGGCACCATATCGGCCACACAGGGTGCATCAATGGTAATCACCTTGGTTTCGGTATCCTGCGATACTTTGATGTGGGCAATAAAATCGCGGTTTTGTACCGGCCACGGCACCTCAACAACCGAATAATAATACAGTTCTGAAGGTGATACCTGCTTTACAATATAGTTTGATGAGGTATGGTACAGCCAGTCTTCGCTGTTTTTTACATCCATTAATACAGCCACCAGTTGCGAGGGGGTAGCATCAAAATAGCACTCTACCTTTATGGCCTTAATACTTGAATTGGCCACTTTGCGTGTAAAGATCTTTATACCATCGTTATTGGTTTTTAACACCCAGCTTTCATCGCCCTGCGCGAAAGCTGCATTTACAATCAGCAGAAATAATAAGGTTAATTTTTTGTACATGTTTTTCATTGAGTTTCGATTTCAATGTAACAAATCTATACACAAAACAGGCAGGTTGTTAATCTGTCCTGTCAACACAAGGTCATTTGCTTATGGGTTAATATAAATGTGAAATTGGCGTGGCAATAGCGCCACCCAATCCCTCCCCGAAAGGGAGGGATTTAAAAGTCGCCCTTACAGGGGGAGACTTAGAGAGGGCTTACCTCAAACACATAACTCCCCGCTTTTGCCTGGTAAATACCGGCAATGGGCTTGTTGCCTGCCCTAACTTTACCTGCCGGGAAAGTTATAGTAGCAGTTGAGTTAGCCGGGACCGTCACCTTATAGGTTACACTATTGCCGGTACGCTGCCATGAGGAAACTATTTTACCATACGGACCATCGTGCGTGGCGGTAAATTTATTTAAACCTTCCACAAAATGCGGCGCAAGGATCACGTTTTTAAAGCCCGGGTGGTTAATATCCGGGTGAATGCCGGCAATGCCTTTGTACAGCCATGCTCCTATCTCGCCAAACATGATGTGGTTAAGAGAGATATCCGATTTGGCATCTATCTGCCAGTTTTCGTACAGGGTGGTAGCGCCGTTCACCATCCACCAGCCCCAGGAGGGGAAGGTTTCCTGCGATGCTATTTTGTAGGCCGCATCGGGGTAACCGTTATCGCTCAGCGCACCTAAAATGGCTTTGGCACCCAGGATGCCTACATCCAAATGAAAATTATCGGCTTCAACGCGCCGGGCCAGATTGGCGGCTACTTTACTTTTCAGGTTTGCAGGCACCACATCCCAGAATAAAGGAACGCTGAGTTCTGTTTGCAATCCTTTGCCGTATAAACCGGTTTGGGTGTTTAGGTATTTGGCATTGATGGCATTCTTTATTTTGCCGGCCAGCGCCGAGTATTTTACAAAATCGGCCTGCTTGCCTAATATTTTTGCTGTGCGGGCCAGGATACTGGCATCGGCATAATAATAAACCGATGAGGTAAGCTCAACCGGCGAAACCGATTTTACCGGCACCCAATCTCCCAGGCCCCAGCTGGTGAGGCCGCTTGGGTACAGCTCATCAATATGGTTCACATATTTTTCGATGCTGGAATAGCTATCGGCCAGCAGTTTGCTATCGCCATAAAACATATAAATATTCCATGGAATGATGGCGATGGTGCTTGTCCAGTCGGGCCCGTTACCCCATTCGTAACCCCAGCCGCCGGTGGGGATGATGGATGGCAGCACACCGTTGGGTTGCTGCTCATCGCGGTGATCGGCCAGCCATTTTTCGTAAATAGTGATGGCGTCAAAATTATACAAGCCGGTTTCGCAGGCTATGTGAGCATCGCCTGTCCAACCGTTCTTTTCGCGCTGGGGGCAGTCGGTTGGGTAACCGAACAGGTTGCTCAGGTAGCTGTTATTGGTGGCACTCCAAATCTTGTCAATAGTTGGGTTTGCTGATTGTACATTGCCGGTGGGCTGCACATCGCTGTGCATAAAGTAGCCTTTCAAACTTTCTTTAGCAAGCTGAATAGGCTTACTGCTGCTCACCTCTACATACTGAAAACCTTTGTAATTAAACTTAGGCATAAAGGTTTCTTCGCCTTTGCCGCCGAGGATGAAGATATCTGTCTGGAAAGGGTCTTTATCATCTGTAGGCCGGTAATGCAGGTCGATATTGGATTGATCAACATGGCCGTTCTTATTGAGGCGTTCGGCATGTTTAAGGCGGATGATGGTTCCCGAATCGCCTTTAACCGTAATCTGGCTCACGCCGGAAATGTTGCGGCCGATATCAAAAATCCACAGGTTGTTATCAATTTTGGTAATGGTTTTGGAAGGGATCTCCTCCACGTTGCGGATAGGCTGCAGGCTTTGTGCAACAATGTTGGCAGATGGCGCCGAGCGGTTGATGACCGGTTTCCAGGCGCTGTCAATAAAACCAGGGGTATTCCATCCGGGTTGTTCTTTGCGGGCATCATAGTGCTCAGCGGTATAAATACTGTTAAACACAACCGGACTTAAAGCAGTTTTCCACTGGGTATTGGAGGATACGGTTTCTACGGTGCCATCGGTATAAGTGATGCGCAGGTCCATGCAAAAAGTTGGTCTGCCGCGCCATGGGGCCTGGTGAAAGTACCATACCGCCGTGCTCTGGTGGTTATACCAGCCGTTGCCAAGCAATACGCCAATGGCGTTTTTGCCGTTTTGCAGGTTGGCGGTAACATCATAAGCTACATAAAGGGTACGCCTGTCAAACCGGGTATACATAGGATCAAGCCGATGGTTGCCTATTTTTTTTCCGTTGATATACAGCTCATACAAACCTGCTACGGCAATATAAGCCCTTGCCGATTTGATGGTTTTGCCCGTATTAAACGTATGCCTGAAATATGGTGCAGGGTTTACGGCGATGCCTTTATTGTCGCTGATCCAAGAACCCTTCCAGTTGCTCATCTCCATCATGCCGGTTTCAAAATTGGCTACGGCGGATGAGCTAAGCTTTTTACCGGCCTGGTCCCATAACTGCACCCGCCAGTAGTATTTGGTAAACGGCTGCAAAGCCTTCCCATTATAGCTGATTAGATTTGCCGGGGATGCTACTTTAGTTGTTACCCAGCTATCCCCCCTGCCTGTGCTAACCGCAACAGAATCGGTACCCACAAAAAGCTGGTAAGCCGTTTGCGCTGCACCCTGCTTCGCATCAGCCATGAGCCAGGTTAAACGCGGGTGTTTGGCATCGATCCCAATGGGATTGCTGAGGTATTCACACTTTAGGCCGGATGCTTTGGCCGGTTCGGCGGCCTTAGCGGGTTGAATTATTAAGAAACTGTGGAATAATAAGGCGATGTAAAGCATTAGCCTACATAAAGGTTGTTTCATAATGGAGCAAAATATATCGGTTTATAAAAGTAGTAAAAGCTTTTAGCAAAATCATGGAAAAACATTATCCTGAAAAGCCTTCAAAATACATCTGGGCAATGTAAAATGATATTTTTATTTGGGCGTCCTGAACTGTCTTGTTGAGGAAGGGCGTGAATTTCAGGAATTCAATTCTACAGCAACTCTTTCAATACCGGCCAAACATTATCTGCCATTACCTTATACCCTGCAGCATTCGGATGCAGCCTATCCGGTAAATTAAGATGCGCTTTCCCGGCTACGCCTTCCAGGTAAAAAGGCACAAAGGTCATTTGGTTAACATCTGCCAGCTTACTGAAAATTGCTTTAAAATCAACCGCGAATGAGCCGGGGATAAACAATGGGATCTCCATTCCCATCATTACCAGTTTTATACCGGGATATTTGAATTTTACCTTATCAATAATTACCTGTAAGTTTTTGGCGGTAGTTTGGGGTGGCATACCCCTGATAATATCATTAATGCCCAGTTCCAGCACAAATATGGGCAAAGGGCGGTTTGTCCAATAATCAAGCCGCATAAGACCACCGGCCGATGTGTCGCCGCTGAACCCGCCGTTAATGCAATGGTATGGCAGGCCTTCGGCATCTATTTTTTGTTGTATTAGGGCAGGGAATGATTCGCTTTTAGGATTAGGCAAACCATACCCTGCCGTGATGCTATCGCCAAAAAAAAGAATATTCTGCATAAAATAATGAGTCTTAAGTCAAATCTTTGTATGCCATTTTCCAGCTTAAGACTTTCGACTTAAGGCTTAAGACTTAACACTTAATACCTGTTATTATCCCTGAAGTTTTGCGCACGTACGGCTATTTGTTCTAAAGTAAGTTCCCCATATTTTTTAGCGCGGTCCATCCACTCAGGAGCTTCGTCGACCAGGTTATCTATGATCGATTTGCCGTCTGGTCCTTTTTTGGTAACATAATTTATGCCGTAGGCAACTGCAGCGCCAATGGCAAGTATCTTGATAAAGCCCATATTTTTAATTATTTAACTATAAGTATATGACAATGATGGTGCCAGTTTGTTACGCCTCACCATGTATAAGATAGAAAGCCTTGTAAAAAGTTTAATGTTTTAACTATTTTTACTTCAACTATGTTTTTTATCCTCTCAAAAGTACTGGCATTTTTACTTCTACCCTTGCTGTACATTTTTGTTTTATTGGTTATTGCCCTGTTTTCAAAAAAGCCCAAAGTTAAGCGTAACTGCCTGTTATGGGGAGTTGTGATACTTTGGATCTTCTCGGCCCCATTATTTTTAAACTTATTTGCCAAAGCCTGGGACATAGCGCCCGTAAAGCTGGATGCAGGCAAAACCTATAGTGCTGCTATTATATTGGGCGGCTTTTCTGGCGAAAACAGTAAGCATGAAGGTGTATTTAACTGGTCTGCCGATAGGTTTATACAAGGCGTTTTGCTGCAACGAACCGGAAAAGTAAAAAAGATTGTGATATCGGGAGGGAACGGGCACCTTTTTGCCAATGACTTTAAGGAGGCCGATTGGGTAAAAGGGCGGCTAAGGGATTTACAGATCCCGGATAGTTGTATACTGGTAGAGAACCAATCGCGCAACACGCGTGAAAACGCATCGTTAACAAAAACATTGTTACTTAAAAACAAACAGAAAGGGCCTTATATACTGGTAACATCGGCCTTTCATATGCGCCGGTCATTGCAAATATTTAAAGGCAGGGGTCTTGACGTAATTGCTTACCCATGTAATTACATTGCGGGAACCGGCACATTATCCTTCGGGGACCTGCTACCTGATCCGGGTACGCTAAACAACTGGAGCTCATATATCAAAGAGGTTATTGGCGTTATGGTTAACTATGTAACCGGGAAAGCCTAATACCGGTACATTTTTAATATTAACCCCTATCTGCATAATTACCAGCCGGCGAATTGTAAACCTAAACAGAGAGCCGGATATCAACGGCTTATATTTTAAAAAATATCCTGATCAACAGATTATTTTTTACTTTGGCAAACTAAACAAGCCGTCATTGCGAGGCACGAAGCATCCCCTCTTTACAGAGCAGCTTTGCAAATCCGATCTGCATAGTTTGGGATTGCTTCATACCTCGCAATGACGATCAGTTTTTTATTTTTAGGCAGTCTCTGAGAATTAAAGAAATATTAATAAAACCGGGCTTTTATGGGTATATTATTAGTTGAGGACGAACCCAATGTGGTATCCGTTATTAAACGGGGCCTAACGGAGTATGGTTTTGAAGTAAGTGTTGCAGCTAACGGTATCACAGGCTTACAAATGGCGCTCGATAATGATTTCGACCTGGTTATCCTGGATGTTATGCTACCCGCAATGGACGGTATACAAGTATGTAAACGGATAAGGGAGCAAAAGAAATCTGTCCCCATTATTATGCTAACAGCGCTTGATTCAACCGAAAACATTGTAGGCGGCCTTGATAGCGGCGCCGACGATTATATGGTGAAGCCTTTTAAAATTGCCGAGCTTGCCGCGCGCCTGCGCACATTACTGCGCCGTAGCGGTGGCGAGATACAAACAGGCAATGTTTTCACTATAAATAACCTGCAGGTTGATACCGAATCAAAAATTGCCCGCCGCGACAAAGAAGTATTAAAACTTACCGCTACAGAATACCGACTGCTGGAGTATTTTATAAAAAATCAAAAAAAGGTATTATCGCGCATCCAGATCCTGGAAAACGTTTGGGATATTGATTTTAATATGGGCACCAACGTGGTTGACGTTTATGTAAACTACCTGCGTAAAAAGTTAGAAAAAAACGGGGAGGCTAAACTAATTCATACCGTTTTTGGTATGGGGTATATCATGAAAGAGGGCGATAACGATGAAAATACAAAGTAAGATCACCCTGCTGTTCCTGCTGTTATCGGGCGGCACACTGATACTGCTCAGTGGTTCCATTTTTTACCTCGTTTATAAATTTAGCTTTGATGATTTTTATAAACGACTGCAAGCCCGCGTAAATATTACTGCCGAAGTAAACCTTTTCCCGGGTGCACGGAGCAAGGCCTACCAGGAAGTACGCAATAAATACCTCGAAAAGCTGGATTCGGAGAAAGAATACTTTTTAAGTGCCGACAGCAACAAGGTAAGGATACCGGCAGGCAGTAATATCCATAATAAATTTGTTCAAAGCATATTAAGTAGTGGTTCGGCTAAGTTTAGGGATAATAATACCTTTTACGCGGGCTCGGTATTTACAAAAGGCAACTCAAAATATGTTGTAATTGTTTCGGCATCAAACCCGGCAGGTTTCCAGGAGCTGAAAGACCTGCAGAAGATCCTGATCTATGGCTTCCTGATAGCTATGGTATTGGTTTACTTTACAGGGAAGATCTTTTCTTTTTATACCTTTCAGCCGGTAAGGCGCATTATTAATAATGTAAAAAACATTACGGCCAATAACCTGCATTTCCGGCTGGATGAATTAAACGGCAAGGACGAAATTGCTGAGCTATCCTTCACTTTTAACGATATGCTTAACCGTCTTGAAACCGCCTTTGAAACACAAAATAATTTTGTCAGCAACGCATCGCACGAGTTAAGAACGCCGCTCACCATCATCTCATCCGAGGTTGAGCTGGCTTTAAATAAGCAGGACTTAAATCCGCGGCAGCGCGAAATTTTAAACACCGTATACACCGAATCAGAAAAACTTGGCCAGATCCTGAATAGCCTGCTCACCCTGGCACAATCCGGCTTTGATGGTAAACGGCAAAACTGGGAACGCATAAGGATGGATGAACTTTTGCTCACCGCCTCCGAATCGGTTAAAAGGATCAACCCCGATTGTAATATATTTATCAATCTTGAAAATTTGCCAGATGATGAAAACCTGCTTTATGTTAAAGGCAATAATAACCTGCTTCGGCTGGCTATCAACAATATCATCAGCAATGCCTGCAAATACTCCGATAACCGTATGGTAACTGTTGGTCTGCTAACAGAAAACAATAAGCTTATCGTATCCATTGCCGACCAGGGCATCGGCATCCCAAAAACCGAGCTTCAGCATATTTTTGAGCCCTTCTTCAGGGCATCAAACGCGCATGATTATGAAGGGCATGGCGTTGGTTTACCTTTAACTTTAAACATTATCCGCCTGCATAAAGGCAGCCTGGGCATCAGGTCGGAGGTTGGAGTTGGCACGGAGATTAAGGTATTTCTACCTGTTGGGTGAGGCTCACACCCAACCCGCTCCAGGGAGAGAGCTTTTAATTTGCATATTCTTTTTTAGGGGTAAAACAGATAGCTTTTTTACGCCCCTTTCTTTGAACAGGATCGGGGCAAGCTAATTCTAATCAAATTCTAATAACTTTCTTAAGTCATCCTAATTATTGGCCGCTACTCTTGTATCAAACAAAACAATACAGGTTTCACCAATAATCAACATGACCATGAAAACGTTATTAATCCCTACCGATTTTACCCAGCAATCAATTCAAAGTATCCCGGCATTGGTTCATCAATATTATCCTCAAAAGGTAAATATTGTACTGGTACACATGCTTAAAATTACCGACTCGTTAAGCGAACTGCTTATGCTGTCGCGCCGCAGTGTGGAGTACAGGCATATCCCCGATAATTTTTATAAACGATGCACCGAGCTGGAAACCACGCACAGCCACGTTATTAACCATATTGCCATAATTTTTTTTTACGGCAGCACTATAGCCGTATTTAATAATTTTTTAGATGCTAACGAAGTGGATGCAATAGTAAAGCCCCATGATAATTACCAACTGCTTTTTAAAAATAGCATCGCCCCCCAAATTTTAATATCAAAATGCGGCATTGAGGTAATTGCGCTGCCAAAGGTTTCCGGCATACCTGCAGACGTTATGATAGAAGAGCCGGAGTTAACAGAACATCAATAATAACATTTTAAAATTTACACCTATGCTACTAAAAGAAAACATACCGGTAAGCTATGTATTTGGCAAAATAAAAAAAGAACTGATCCTGGTTGCTGTATACTCGGCGACAATATATTTTATCCATCAGTATTATAATTTCAAAGCCGTATCCATCCCCTTAACAGTATCAACCATATTGGGTACCATTATCTCGCTGTTGCTGGCCTTCCGCTCAAACCAGGCTTACGACCGCTGGTGGGAAGCCCGTATATTATGGGGTAAAATAGTTAATGATTGCCGCACGTTTACGCGGCAGGTATTAACTTTTGTTGACAGCAGCTATGATGGCGAACAAAAACGTGCTTTAAAGGAACGCATCATCAGGCGGCAAATTGCCTGGTGCTACAGCCTAAGCTGCCATTTGCGCGGGCAAAATGCCAAAGAAAACCTTGAAGGTTATTTAAGTGATGATGATGTAAAAAACATCAAAAAGCTGGACCATATTCCCCTTGCTATAAACGAGCTGCAAGGTCATGACCTGCGCACTTTATATAAACTTGGCTGGATAAACGAATATCAGCAGGTAGCAATGGATACCTCATTAACCAACTTTATGAACTCGATGGGAGGCTGCGAACGTATCAAGAATACGGTTTTCCCATCTACCTACAGCGTGTATATTCATTGGTTGGTATTGTTTTTTGTACTGCTGTTACCATTTAGCCTCATCGAGTTTTTTGGTATATTCCAGGTGCCATTGGTGATAGCTATTTCATCAGCCTTTTTCCTGATAGAGAAAATGGCTATCCACCTGCAGGACCCGTTTGAGAACATGCCTACCGATACACCAACAACTGCTATCAGCCGTACCATTGAAAACAATCTTAAACAAATGATGAAGGATGAATTGCCAGAGGATATTAACGCGATGATAAGTAACCAACCCCAACGGCAGGCGGTGTTTTATATCTTATAAAAGAAAAGCAAGAAGCAGTCCCCCTATAAACGGCATTGCCCTCATGAACACCTAAAACAACAGGGCATACTTTCTGATCTTCAGGTTGTTTTAAAGCCCTCCCTTTCGGGGAGGGTTGGGTGGGGCTCATTGCTTCGCGTTGTATAATGACAATTAGCAGAAAACTCAAGCTTCAATATCAAAATCCCCTGCTTTAAAAGCATTGCTCCTTACTCCAAAAATCCTTTGTCTTAATAAAATTCTTTTCCCTACTTTGGTAACCGGGAAATATTTACAAATCCCGGTTTACTAAAATGACTTATTGCCTCGGAATTAAGGTTAAAGAAGGTTTACTGGCTATTGCCGATACCCGCATAACTTCGGGAACGGATACTACTGTAAAAAAGAAGATCACAATTGAACAAAAGGATCATTTTTCGCTTTTTATCATGACGAGCGGCTTACGCTCGGCAAGGGATAAAGCCATTGTATATTTTAACGAACTGCTGGAAACCAAAGAGTTTAATAAAATGTACAAAGCTGTGAACGCCTTTGGCGAACAGGTAAAACGTGTGATCTCTGAGGATAAAGCGTCATTGGAGGCAGCAGGTTTCAGGTTCGACCTGAATACCATTATAGGCGGCCAGCTAAAGGATGATGACGAGCACAAGCTTTTTTTACTGTACCCCGAAGGTAACTGGGTTGAGTTGGGGCAAGGCGCTCCTTATGTGGTAATAGGTAACTCGGGCCATGGAAAAGCGATATTAAACCGCATACTTACCGAAGACAGCAGCCTGAAACTGGCGCTAAAAACAGGTTTTCTTTCGTTCGATTCAACCAGGGTAAGTTCAAATAATGTTGATTTCCCTATTGATGTGGCTCTTTACAAAAAGGACAGCTTTGAGATCATTCAGCAACGTTACGAAAAGAAAGACCTGGAGTACATATCTGCCCAATGGGCCGAAGAACTAAAACTGGCCCTTGAGCATATCTCTGAAGACTGGATGGATGCCACATTTAACAAATTAGAGGAAATTAAAACAGGGAGCTGAGCAAATGAAATTCGATGTGTTTACCCAAATGGAATATGTAGTACGGTCGCCGGGCACATTGATATTAAACATACACGCTTTACGCACCCTTAATCAAACCGTATTAAACGAGGAGTTTACAATTGAGCCTTATGTTAAGATAGAGGAAATAATATCGGCCCAGGGCGAAAACCGGCTGATGCGTTTTGAGGTTAATGAACCGGGCAACATTAAAGTTACCTACAAAGCATTGGTTGATAATTGCTATGAGTTAACCGACCACTCGCAGCAACAGGAAACATTTGTAGCACAATTGGATTCATCGGTACTGCCATATCTAAACCCCAGCCGCTATTGCCAGTCGGATAAATTATACCGCCTATCGCACAACCTGTTTGGTCATATCACCAATCCGTTTGAAAAGGTAGTTACCCTTACCGATTGGATCCACAATAATGTGCAGTATTTAAGCGGGTACAGTAACTCGCAAACATCGGCCTTTGATACGGTTACGGAGCAGATTGGCGTTTGCCGCGATTTTGCTCACCTTGGTATTGCCCTTTGCCGTGCTTTAACCATTCCCGCCCGCTATTTTACAGGCTATGCCTATCACTTATATCCTGCCGACTTTCATGCCTGTTTTGAGGCCTACCTGGGCGGAAAATGGATCCTTTTTGATGCCACCAAACTGGTGCCGCTAAACGGCCTCATAAAAATTGCTACCGGCCGCGATGCCGCCGATACCGCCATAGCCAATATTTTTGGCGATGTAATCTTTACAACCATGCAGGTAAGCTGCGAACTGGCCCCGGATGAATATAATTTTGAGCCCGTATATTATATCCATGGCGGTTATAATGGGCTATCATATTTGTAGTGAGGCCGGCCTCCAAATATTTGCATTTTAGGACATTTGTCTTTATATTTGAAGACATAAGGCACTCATCATGCAAAAAGCAAAAACACTGGACTTAAACAAACTGGATTACGGCAATTCCGAAAGCTGTAAGGCATTCATGTTTTTTATACCTAAAAAGCTATCTGCCGGCTGGGATTGCTCAAATCAATTTGATATTATAAGTGCCATACGTAATGGTTTACCCCGCGAGGCCGTAAATCAGGTATTGGAAAAAACCTGTGTTTCGCGTAATCAGCTTTCCCAAATTCTGCATATCAGTACCAGGCAATTAAATCGTTATGAAAGTAACGAGCGCCTTTCTGCAGAGCAATCCGGTTTCCTGTATGAATTCAGCAGGATCTATGTTCGTGGCCTGGACATTTTTGGCGACCATGATACATTTGAAAAATGGCTGCAGCGCGAACAGATGGCCTTTGGCGGTGCAGTCCCGCTTGATCTGCTTGATACTGCCGAAGGATTCCGTATGGTTAATGATACCCTGTCACAAATTGAGTACGGTTTTTATTCATGATCCTATATCGTATTGCGCGTAAACGTTACATACATGATTTAAGCGGTCAGGGTGGTTTGTTGTCGGCAGCCCGATGGCACGATCATTTACCCGTTATATACGCCTCCGTAAATTCATCAACCTGTATCCTCGAGAAATTGGTTCACATGCATCCGGATGAGATTCACCATGACCTGGAAATAGCTTCTTTATTTATCCCCGATAATTTGGAAAGCGAACTATTACTTGCCGAACAATTACCCGTAGACTGGAGACGATATCCTGCTCCAGAAGTATTAAAAAGAATAGGGAATGCATGGCTTTTAGCAAAAACTACGCCTTTATTATTTATACCAAGTGTTATTGACCCGCTTGCGCAAAATGTGCTGATAAATCCTCTCCATCCTGATGCTGTAAGTATTCGCATAGAAAAAACCGAACCTTTTACTTTTGACGAACGACTAAGCGGGAAATGGCCCCGCAAAAGTTAGTATATTCCAGTATTTGTTTTTAAACTGGTATCGTCCAAAACAATTTCCCTTCTTCGGTGCTTTTGGATAATAGTTTTTTGCCTCCTATATCCAGCATATGAGATTAGTTAATCTTTACCGGTTCCAAAAATCTTCATCAGTACTTTCTATACTTGTATTTATATTTTCCTGTGCTTTTACTCCGCTGTTTGCCCAAAACAACATTTTTGATCAAAAACCTGAGGTAAAAATTCGCTACAATAGGGACATACGGGATACTACAGTTAAAAGAAGATTTGGCCGCGCCGCATTTGAATTAGGCATTGCCGAAATTACACCCTGGATTTTTGACCGTTATGTTGCCAATAAGGACTATGCCCGCATCAACTGGAAAAGCGTAAGCCACAACCTTAACCCAGGCAGCTGGGAATATGATAACGACCCTTTTCAAACCAACCAGTTTGGTCATCCTTACCATGGCAGCTTGTTTTACAGTGCTTTCCGTAGTAATGGCTTTAGTTTCTGGCAATCTGTACCTGCAACCATGGCAGGTAGCTACCTGTGGGAAACCTTTGCCGAAAACCAGGCGCCAGCGCCAAATGATTTTATAAATACCAGCTTTGGTGGCATTGTACTGGGCGAAATGACTTACCGTTTATCCAACCGGATTATCAATAACCGGCAGCGGGGGGTTAAAAGGCAGATAAGTGAAGTAGCCGGTTTAATTGTGAACCCAATGAACGGCCTTAACCGCCTGTTGGATGGCCGATGGGGCAAAGTTTATGGCAATACTACCGAGCGGGATTCATCCAAAGTAGGTGCTGAGTTTGATTTTGGAGGACGTATATTTAATTCGCAATCGGTAAGCCCCTTTGAGCATGGTCATTTTGGTTGGTTTGGCCGGGCAGCATTACTGTATGGCGTGCCCAATGAAGGCTTCAGGAAACCTTTCAGCAACATTTCCATAACAGCCGAATTTGGCAAGGATGATAGCAGCTCGGTTAATGTAATAAGTGTTTATGGCTCCCTTACCGGCTGGGATATTTCTTTAATTGACCAGGATAAAATGGAAAACCTCGTGATATTATCTGCAAACTATGATTACATCCGCAACCAGGCCTTTTTTTACGGGGCGCAAAGCGTAAAATTCAACTTATTCTCCGAACTTAAACTCACACATGGCATAAAGATCAACGGCAGCCTGGGCGCCGGTCCCATCCTTTTAGCCGCCGTACCCGACCCATACATATACAATAGCCGTAACTATGATTACGGACCAGGCTTCTCCATAAACGGGGGCGGAACAATTAAGCTATTAGATAGATTTTCGTACAGTGCAAATTACCGGGGCGGCTGGATGGTAACCGTAAACGGCAATAAATCACATTATTTTTTGCATACCTTTAGTAACGAGGTAAGCTATATGTTTATCAAAGGCCTATCCATAGCTGCCGAATCCGGCTATTTCAGGTTAGAGGGAAATTATCACGATTATCCTGATGTGAATAAAAAATACCCATATCTGAGGATTTCTACAAGGTATACAATAGGGAATTTGTAAAAGAGCGGAAAGCCGAAAGCTTAAGGCATAAAGCCTGAAATAACACGATAAAAAGCTTTGTGCTTTACGCCTTTAGCTTTAAGCTAAAATTGATGTCGCGGGCAGATTCGAACTGCCGTTTAGGGTTTTGCAGACCCCCACCTATCCTCTCGGTCACGCGACTTAAAAAAACTATAAAATCACTTATTAGATTGGCAGGGGGCGAAGATGGTATATTATCTTTCTCCGTTGAATGGAGCAGGAATTAGCACCTTTTACATTATGCGGATGTATAGGTTGCTAAGACGTCTTTGGGCCTTTCCCTCAGTCTTTCTTGATAAGTTAAATAAAGAACGATTGTCTGTGATGACGATGCAAACATAAAACATTATTTATATAAATCCTATAGGAATAGTAGAATATTTTATAATAAACCTTTATCTCTTTCAAAATCAGCTTAATAAATTAAATAAAGAGTTTAATAATCGCAACAATAGCCATGGTAATCAATCCGGTCATCATAACAGCTAATTGATAATACCGGGTTCTTATTCCAAAAGTTTTCCACATTGATACGGATGCCTTTTCAGATTTCACCGCGTGATATTTATATCGATTGTGGCTAAATCGCACAATTAAAATGAAGGACAATGCGAAAACTACACAGGCTACCGCCATTAAGGATTCCATATTAGTATATTTTTAAATAAAGGTACACAAATATTAACAACCCAATTAACCCCTTACGCTAATTCCCCTCAACCTTTTGCAAAAAAAGCTGAATAACTGTTGCCCTGTATATCTGTATTTTCGATACCTTGATATACAACTATACCTTTGCAGATACACAGGGATAGTTGTTTAAACCATAAGCGTTAATATTGCCTTAACCAATTAAGCACACAAAATGAAGGTAGCTTTATTTGTACCCTGTTATGTTGATCAGTTTTACCCTAAAGCGGCAATTGCCACTTTGGAGTTGCTGGAGAAACTGGGTTGCGAAGTTCATTATCCAAAAAACCAAACCTGCTGTGGGCAGCCTATGGCCAACTCGGGCTATGAGCACCTTACCGGCGGCTGCAATAATTTGTTTATCGATAATTTTTCGGGGTACGATTATATCGTGTGCCCGTCGGGCAGTTGCACCCTGCATATTAAGGAGCACCTGCACTCCCATGAAAACGAAGATATGGCGGCCGGCATCCGTAAACGCGTTTTTGAGCTGACCGAGTTTTTGGTTGATATATTAAGGGTAGAGAGCCTGGAAGCCAGTTTCCCGTATAAAGTAGGTATGCACCAAAGCTGCCACGGCCTGCGCGGTTTGCGCATCTCGCAAATGACCGAGCTGGTTGCCCCCCCCTTTAGTAAACCCGCGCAATTGCTCAACATGGTAAAAGGCCTGGAGCTTGTGCCCCTAAACCGGGCGGACGATTGCTGCGGCTTTGGCGGTACCTTTTGCGTGGTTGAAGAAGCTGTATCATCAAAAATGGGGAAAGATAGGGTTGACGATCATATTGAGCATGGCGCACAGTACATCACCTCGGCCGATTTAAGCTGCCTGATGCATATGGAAGGCATTTTGCGCCGCCAAAACAGCGATGTTAAAGTAATTCATGTTGCCGAAATTTTAAACCACAGCATCTAATGAGCAGCACCGCAACAAAAGATCACCCTCAATTAGCCGCCATATTTAACCGCGATGAACCCCGTGTTGACTGGCACGACGAAACCCTGTGGTGGGTACGCGCAAAAAGGGACATAGCTGCGCATAAACTGCCCGAATGGGAATTGCTGCGCGAAACCGCCTCGCAGATCAAAAACAATGTACTATCAAACTTAAGTACCTACCTGGAACAGTTTGAAGCTAATGCCATCAAAAACGGTGTTGTTGTACATTGGGCGGCCAATGCCGAAGAACATAACCAAATCATTCATAAGTTACTAAACGACAGGGGTATCAACCGCATGGTTAAGAGCAAATCCATGCTCACCGAAGAATGCCACCTGAACGAATACCTTTTACAACAGGGCATTGATGTGATAGACTCGGACCTGGGCGAGCGCATTGTTCAGCTGGCTGGTGAACCGCCGAGCCACATTGTACTACCCTGCATCCACAAAAAGAAAGAAGAAATAGGCGATATATTCCACGAGCATTTAGGCTCGGCCAAAGGCGAATCGGATCCTAAAATCCTGACCGAAACTGCCCGCCAGCATTTGCGCGAAGTGTTTTTAACCCGCCGTGCAGCCCTTACCGGCGTAAATTTCGCCATTGCCGAAACCGGCGAGATTGTGATTTGCACCAATGAGGGCAATGCCGATATGGGTGCCCACCTCGCCGAAATCCATATCGCTTCTATGGGGATGGAGAAGATCATCCCCGAAAGGAAACATTTGGGTGTGTTTTTAAGGCTGCTCACCCGTAGCGCTACCGGCCAGCCTATTACCACCTACTCCAGCCATTTTAGTAAACCGCAGGATGGTAAGGAGATCCATATTGTGATAGTAGATAACGGGCGCAGCATTCAGTTAGGCAGGGAGGATTTTCGTAATTCGTTAAAATGTATCCGTTGTGGGGCTTGTATGAACACCTGCCCGGTATATCGCAAAAGCGGCGGCCATAGTTACCATACCGCTGTTGCCGGCCCAATAGGCAGCATCCTGGCTCCAAACCTCGACATGGAAAAATATGCCGACCTACCCTTTGCCTCCACCCTATGCGGATCGTGCAGTAACGTGTGCCCGGTTAAAATTGATATTCATGATCAGCTATATAAATGGCGGCAGGTGATTGTAAAAGCGGGCTACACCCCAAAAGCCAAGACCATAGCCATGAAGGGTATGGCTTTCACGCTGGCCTCCCCTGCCTTGTACCGGGCAGCCGGCAAAATGGGCAGATGGACATTTAAACACGCACCATTCGCAGTTAATAACAGTGCAAACCCATGGTATAAACACCGCGAAATGCCCAAAGCGCCCGAGCAATCATTTGGTGAATGGTATGCCAAAAGAAAGGATCAAAAGAAATGAGCAGGGAAAAAATATTAGCGGCCGTAAAAGCCAACCAGTTTAGTCATGCCGAACTGCCCGACCTTGAAATACTAAGTTCGTTGACAACCACCGATGATGATTTAGTTGAGCGATATACCGCCGTAGGAAGCGCCGGCGGCAGCTTTGTTTATGAAGTAGCCAATTTTGATGCCATCAAAGCTATTCTGCAAAAAGAGTTCAAACCTGGTGTGAAGATCATATCGGGCATCCGCGAATTGGACAGCTATACTTTTGTGGATGATGTTAAACACGAACTATCCCACAGCTTTGTCGATGTGGAGCTTTGCATCCTGGCATCAAACCTCGGTGTTGCCGAAAATGGCGCACTCTGGTTAACCGAAGCACAAATGACGGTAAGGGTATTACCGTTCATTGCGCAGCACCTGGCCATAGTGATCAGCAAAACCAATCTTGTACCCACCATGGCCCAGGCTTATGCAACAATTGGCAATGCCGGTTACGGTTACGGAGCGTTCATCGCCGGTCCGTCAAAAACTGCCGATATTGAGCAATCCCTGGTCATCGGCGCGCATGGACCACGGAGTTTGTCGGTATTTATAATTCCATAGCCCCTTTATTATCTGGTTATATATTTTGATTGAGCCTGCTGTTTGATTGACAGCAGGCTTTTTTTGTGGCATAATTAACCTTCCTTTCAAGTCGGAGTAGAAATAACGATCAAAAAAACATAACAACTTTATCAAATAGCTTTTCATCTTGTGAGTATTTATCTGCAATTTTAATTTTTAGAAGATGAGCATAATTACCAATGGAAGAAAATCAAAAACAGCATTGGGAGCAGGTATATGAAACTAAAAACCCCAACCAGTTAAGCTGGACACAATCTGTTCCGCAAACCTCACTTAATTTTATTCACAGCTTTGATTTAGCAAAAACTGATAAGATCATTGATATTGGAGGTGGTGACAGTTTGTTGGTTGACTACCTACTGCAGGAGGGATTTACAAATGTTACCGTTTTAGATATATCTGAAACAGCATTAGCAAAAGCAAAAACCAGGCTTGGCGATAAAAGCAAACAGGTAACCTGGATAGTTTGCAATATTACCGATTTTAAGCCTCAAGAAACCTATGCGCTTTGGCATGACAGGGCAGCCTTTCACTTCTTAACTCTGGAAAACCAGGTTGCCGATTATTTAAATATAGTATCTAATGCTGTTAGCGATTACCTAGTGATGAGTACGTTTTCAAAAAACGGCCCTCAAAAATGCAGCGGCTTGCCTATCAAACAATACTCGGAACTGCAATTGCAAAACCAATTCAATAAACATTTTAAAAAGATAAAGTGCCTTACTGAGGACCATATCACTCCCTTTGGAACTACGCAAAACTTTTTGTTTTGTAGCTTTAAAAAGCTCAAAGCATAACCTAACTTAAAACCTCCGGCAATCATGACACAAAGATGAATTTCACCTATTGCAAAAATATACCGATTGGTATATTTTTGTATCGTTGAATTTAACCACTCAACATAAACTAAAAATGAAAACTTCAAAAAACACCGTACTCATTACCGGCGGCAGTGCAGGTATAGGTTTCGAGATAGCCAAACAACTATCAGCCAAAAACAATCATGTAATTATTATAGGTCGCAATGAAGCCCGCCTGCAAAAAGCAGCCAACCAGTTAACCAATGTAACTACTATTAATGCCGATATCTCTAACGCCGAAGACGTAGAAAAACTGGTTACCAGGCTAACTGCTGAGTTCCCTGAATTGAATATAGTGATTAACAATGCCGGTGCAGCCAACCTGAATAACCTGCTTACCGATACCAATACTTTTGAAAAAGCAGGCGAAGAAATGCTGACCAATTATTTATCTGTCATCCGCCTTAACGAAAAATTATTACCATCGCTCAAAAAACAAAACGAAGCTGCCATAGTGAATGTATCATCGGTGGTTGCCTTTGCACCAAGTACCAGCCTGGCTACTTACGGCGCTACCAAAGCTGCTTTGCATGCCTACACCCGCGCATTAAGATTAGTATTGGCTGATACCAGCGTTAAGGTTTTTGAGCTGATGCCCCCATTGGTTGATACCGAATTTTCTGCAGAAATAGGCGGAAAAAACGGAATCCCTCCATCACAGGTTGCGGATGAACTTTTAGCCGGCCTGGAAACTAACACCTACGAAATCAGGGTGGCCAATACCGAGGATTTTTACAGGCTGTACCTATCAAACCCCGACGAGGCCTTAAGGGTGATCAATCTGCCAAGATAATCCAAATAAAAAATTTGTTATAAAATATACCAATCGGTATATTTTATAACAATAAACAGTAACCTCCGATGAAAAAAAGCATCCTCATCATAACCGTTATCGCAGCCGCGATTATGGAACTGATTGATACCTCTATAGTAAACGTAGCGCTATCGCACATGAGCGGTAACCTTGGTTCAACCCTGGAAGATACTTCCTGGGTAATTACAGCATACGCTATTGCCAACATTATTGTAATACCCATGACCAGTTTTTTAACCACCAAACTGGGTCGCCGTAATTACTATATAGGTTCAATCATAGCTTTCACCTTCTTTTCGGCCATGTGCGGGCTGGCATCCAACATCTGGATGCTGGTGCTGTTCCGCTTTTTGCAGGGAATGGGCGGCGGAGCCTTGTTGTCGGTATCGCAGGCTATAGTGTTCGAGGTTTATGGCAAAGCCCGTACGGGGGTAGCCAGCGCACTGTTTGGTGTGGGTGTGTTTTTAGGCCCCACTATTGGGCCAACCCTTGGTGGTTTTATTACAGAAAATCACTCATGGCCATGGATCTTTTACATTAATATCCCTATCGGCATAGCCGTATCCATATCAAGCATATTGCTTGTTACCGAACCTGAAATAAAGGTTGAACCCAAAGCGGTAGACTGGTGGGGCATCCTGCTGCTGGTTGTTGGCATAGGTTCGCTCCAAACGGTATTGGAGCGCGGCGAAACCGACGATTGGTTTGCAGCCAACTACATTATCGCTTTGTCGGTCATCGCCGTATTTAGTATCCTTATATTCATCTGGTGGGAGCTCACGGTACCCAACCCGGTTATCGATTTAAGGGTATTAAAAAGCAAATCGCTGGCAGTTGCAGCTATCCTTACCGCAGTTACCGGGGTAGGTATGTTTACCTCCGTTTTTTTAACGCCAGTACTGGCCCAGCGTGTGCTGCTTTTCCCGCCTACTATTACAGGGCTTACTTTATTACCCGGCGCTATACTGGCTATTTTTGGATTATTATTTTCGGCTACACTGCTTAAAAAGGGTGTATCACCATTAATAATCATTACCACGGGATTTATCATGTTTATGATCTTCAGCTATAAAATGGCCGGGCTCAATCTTGAAGCTACGCCAGGCAATCTTGCCGCAATCCTGATCTTCAGAGCTATGGGGCTTGCATTTTTAACCGTTCCGTTAACGGCGCTGGCGGTTTCGGGGCTCGATGCAAAGGATGTTCCACAGGGATCGGCATTAAATAATATGATGAGGCAGTTGGGAGGCTCGTTCGGGATAGCAATGATCAACACCTATGTGGCCAAAAGATTTGGATCGCACAGGAATGATCTTATCTCGGATATCAGCGTTTACAACCCGCAGGCCACCGCCCGTATTCATAACCTAACACAATATTTTTCGGCCAGGGGATCATCCGGTTTTGATGCGCACAATAAGGCCATGGCTGTTGTTAACAACGGTATCGACAGGCAATCGTTCCTGTTAAGTTACATGGATGCGTACATATTTGTTGGCTTGCTTTTTTTGCTGGCTATGCCGCTGTTGTTCCTGGTGATCAACCGTAAAAAACAGGTTGGACCGGTGGTGCTGGTTAGTGATCATTAACGCAAATCTCATTAAAAACGGGGGAAATCAAGCGATTTCCCATCTATCCAAAAACTATAACATTCAAATACCAGTTGGTATATTTGTACTATGGAAAAGGAATTATCAAAGGCAGAAAGAACCCGCCAGTTTATTATAGAGACTACTGCCCCTATCTTTAATAAAAAAGGATATGCAGGCACTTCCATGTCTGACCTAACCGGGGCTACCGGCCTTACAAAAGGCAGTATTTATGGTAACTTTACCAATAAAGAGGAAGTTGCAGCAGCAGCTTTTGACTATAATTCGGGCAAAATAAGAAAACAGTTACAGGAGCGGATTCAAAAAGCCAGTACCTACTATGAAAAACTGCTTGTTTATGCGCAGGTTTATCACAGCTTTACCAGGGCAAGCTTCCCGGCCGGCGGCTGCCCCATTTTAAATACCGCTGTTGATGCCGATGATACAAACCCTTTGTTGAAAAACAAAGCCGCCAACGCTGTTCTGCGCTGGAAAAAATCAATTGAAAACCTGGTACAGGCCGGTATTGAAGCCGGTGAGTTTAAAGGTGATGCAGACGTAAGCGGCACCGCCCTATCCATGATAGCCCTGATTGAGGGCGGTATAATGATAGCCAAGGTAACCAACACCCCCGCCAGCCTTGATGAGGTTTTAAAAACCGTAAATGCAATGGTTACCGCACTTAAACTTGTATAGCTGTAACTCAAAAATTACAAGAAAAATTAAAGGAAAAGAAACAAATGGCACAGGCAAAACGTTATAATGTGTACCAATTATATAAATGTTATGTCTAAAAAGATCTTGATACTTGATGATAGCGAAGATATCCTTGAGCTGATGAGAGACGTGCTGGAAATGGAAGGCTACGAAATTGAAACGCTTAACTACACCAACGATATCTGTAAAGCTGCCATGGAGTTTAATGCCGACCTGGTGATACTTGATTATATCCTTTTCGGTATAAACGGAGGCGAACTTTGCCACATGCTTAAAACCAACCCGGTAACAGCCCATATTCCCGTGGTGATGGTTTCGGCTTATCCACGTGTATTGGAGTCATTGGGAAGCTACGGCTCCGATGCATTTGTTGCCAAACCATTTAATCTTATTGATATTGTAGGTACGGTGCAGGGATGTTTGTTAAAAGCTGGTGATATTGAGCATGTGTAGTTTGTAAATTTCTTTTTTACTTTACCCTCCCGGGTAAACTGTATCTGCCTGTAAATAACCGTATTGAAAATTACACTTTTTAAGTATTGACAATCAAAAAGTTACATACTTGTCAATGACAGCGCAGCGAAGGATCTATGCTTGAACTATACATATTGGATATGCATGCCGGGTAATAGATGCTTCACTATGCCCGGCATGAGAATTTTATTTAATTCTTAAGCTCAGCCCAAAGCAAATCTGAGCTTCTTATCAAACCTCCCTCTGGTACTATGCCTGGTTGAATCAGTTCGGGATCGGAATCTCCGATTGGGAGTTACTTTAAATTAGCATTTCGTTTCGGTTATAAAAACTAAAAAAATCTGAAATCTCAAATCCGAATTTCGAAATAAAAAATTAGCTTTATGCTATACGCTTATCATAGAGTTAACAGATGAACCTAAACGAATTTAAACTAACCGGTGGAGCAAGGTATGGTATAATGAATGCATCATGGCCTTTTGCTACCTTAAAAGTTACTAAAGATAAACTTGACCTTAATATTTCTTTATTTGGCAATTTACACTTCCGACCGGCAGATGTTATATCAATAGTACCTTATAGTTACGGCCCCTTTTCTAATGGCATTCGTATCAATCATACGGTCGATGCCTATAAAACAACGGTTGTTTTCAAATCCTTTACAGATACAAACGAGGTGCTAAGGATGATAGCTCAAACCGGTTTTTTGAATAATAAGACCCCTTTAGCACAATATGAGGATATGGAGATTATAGCTTCGCAATCAAAAGGGGGATTCGCCATAAAAACTTCCGCAGCTATTATCATCGTTGCTATCTGGAACGTGTTGCTGTTGCCCGGCTTTTTCGCCATCCTCAAGAATGGAGAACATGGATTTGGCATTGGCCCGCAATTGGCCTCCGGATTTATGTTATTACTGTGTGTTACCCTTATAGTGTCAGATCCTTTTAGAAACCTGGTATTGAAAGAAGGGCGTACATTTGATGATATAAAATCATTTGCATACTTTATGATATTTATTTCGGGGTTAATGTTGATTTTTTCATCAATAGTTTCAAGAGCCATTTTATGACCGAAGCAGAAAAATACTTTCATGAACTTACCGGGCAAATACCCGATGTGGAACCTGGCAAGATGTTTGGCGCCTTATGTTTTAAAACGCCCAATGGAAAAGCGACGGCCATGTTTTGGCATGATTTCCTGGTTGTAAAACTTAGTGGCGAAGTACGCGATGAAGCCTTAAGTTTGGACGGATCCCAATTTTTCGACCCGATGGACGGCAGGCCAATGAAAGAGTGGATCCAGATCCCTTTTGCCTACCAGGATCGATGGAAGGAATTTGCCCTCAGTGCTGCGGCATATGTGCGCGAGATTCCCGTAAAAGCAGCATCAAAAAAGAAATAAGTATTTTTATGCCAACAGGGCTTGATAATTTTTACCTGCAACAGGATGAACCACTGAAAAGTTGTTTCCTGGCGTTACGTGACCTTATATTAAAGCACAATAAAAACGTCACCCATGCCTGGAAATACAACATGCCATTCTTTTTATATAAAGGCAAAATGTTTTGTTATATCTGGACACATGAAAAACTGCAGCAACCATTTATAGGTTTTAATGAAGGTAAAAGATTAAATCCCCCCGCTCTTACTTTCGAAAACCGTTCGCGGATAAAGATCATGATATTGGATGCAGGAAAAGAGCTGCCGGCTGACGCTATTGAAGAAGTTTTGGACATGGCTATTGAGTTGGTAAAACGGGATCTGTAAAACATGACAACACCAATTGATAACTTTTACCTGCAAAAACATGAACCTGTAAAGGGCTGCCTGCTGGCTCTACGCGAAATCATCCTTAAACAGGACGCAGATATTACTGCTGCCTGGAAATATGGGATGCCATTTTTTTGTTATAAGGGTAAAATATTTTGCTACCTGTGGGTGCATAAAAAGCTTTTACAGCCTTATATTGGTATTGTTGAAGGCCGGCGTTTTGATCATCCCGGCCTCATCGTCGAAAAACGCTCGCGCATGAAAATCATGCTTTTTGACGCAGATCATGATCTGCCGGTTGAAACCATAGAGGCTATTTTGAAGCAGGCAATTGACTTGTATAAAACGGGGGTGATAAAAATAAGCTGATTTAATACGATAGATAAATGATTGTATTATATTGGCGGCGAATAAAATTACTGTCATTGTTACGTGTTTAGTGATTGAATAAAAAGTTAAAAATCATGTCGGCGAGCAAGCGACAAATGCCAACGCAGGAACTCATAAAAATGAGATGGTTTTACTAAAACAGGAGTGATAATTTTTCAATCGCTGACACGTTCATTCATTTACTTTAATTTAATCAATAACCCCTATAATAGTTTCATGTACTGGTACGAGGATGACATCAAACACCTTGAAAAGGATAGTTTGAATTTTATATATGAAGCCGAAACGATTTTTTATGGAAGCTCGTCTGTAAGGTTATGGACAAGCCTTTATGATGATTTTAAGTACCTGAAACCCGTTAATCTTGGTTTTGGCGGATCCACATTAGCCGCCTGCGTTTGGTTCTTTGAAAGGGTAATGACAGGTTATAAACCAAAAAGATTGGTAATCTATGCCGGCGACAATGACCTGGGCGATGGGCGCCACCCCGAAGAAGTATTTATATTTTTTCAGCAACTGGTTACCAAAACGCAGCAGCGCTTTGGTGATTTGCCTTGCTATTTTGTTTCTTTAAAACCAAGCATCAGCCGTTGGCACATGATTGATAAGTTTAAATACACTAACAACTTAATAGAAACAGAAATTGTTAAAAAAACTAACAATTGGCAATTTATAAATGTTTATAAAGAAATGATTGATGCCAAAGGTTATCCTAAAAAAGAGTATTTTGTAGGTGATGGTCTGCATTTGAGCCCTGCCGGTTACCAGTTATGGAAACATGTGATTAATGATCATATTAACCGCTAAGCATTACTATTTATTTAATTTGAAGTAATATTTGTTTTGGAAATTTCGCACCAAAAGACCGAACCTAAAATGAAAAGAGCTTACCATAATTGGTTTAGTGCCAGCCTGCATCGTAATATGGAGCTTTTAGTATTTGGACATAGCGGCAAAGCAGTATTATTTTTTCCAACCCGGATGGCCCGGTTTTATGATTACGAAAACTGGGGAATAGTAGAAGCGCTCCAGACCCATTTAGAAAATGGCGAACTTCAGCTTTTTTGCGTTGATAGTATCGATTCCGAAAGTTTTTATAACCACTGGATACACCCTATTGATCGTATAAACCGCCATTTACAATACGAACAATACATATTGAACGAGGTAATTCCCTTTATGCAAATTGAAAATGGCGAAAACTTTTTTGAAGTAGCCGGTTGCAGCATGGGGGCCTATCATGCAATAAACCTGGCCTTAAAACATCCGACCATATTTAAAAAAGTAATATGCATGAGCGGCCGGCATGATCTTACACGCCAGATAGATGACTTTAGAGACCTGTTTGATGGCTTCAGAAATGAAGATATATACTTCAACATGCCGCTGCAGTATATGGCCAACCTTGGAGAAGGATATGATTTAGACGCTATACGTAAAATTGAAATTATAATGGCCGTTGGCGAAACCGACCCCTTTGTATTCAGTAACCAGGAATTTAGCGATATACTTTCGTCAAAGGGGATTGATCACCGGTTATACATATGGAGTAACTACGCCCATCGGCCACGATACTGGAAACAAATGGTACAACTATATTTATAGGGGATATATACCTTCCTATAAACGGTTGTGGCACACGCAAAAATGTTCCGTTTTTACACTAAAATTAAAAGTCGGTCATTGTTTTGAAACTCACCCTCCCTACATTATCTGGTTTCCCCTTTAATGCAGGGGTAATCGTACCTTTTAATTTCCCGTTTGCTTTACTCACCATGATCTTGCGGAAGGTATAATTACCTTTTTCATAATCAAACGTCTCTCCATCATCATCATATAAAGAATAAGTACCCGGTTTGCTGCCATAATACCTCACCTCCAGGTCAACCTTCTGCCCTGCTTTAGGCGCGTGCAGCATTACCGGCATCATGGGTATAATGCCACCGTCCTTTACATAAACCGGTATTTTATCAAGGCCCGGTGTAACGTTGATGACTTCTCCATCACCCGCATACTTCCCGGTATAAAAATCATACCATTTACCTTTAGGCAAGATTACCTTTCTGCTGGTTTGCCCGGCAAATATTGGTGCTACCAGTAAATATTCGCCGGCCATATACTGGTCTTTAACCTCTTTGGTGATGGCCTCTTCATACGGGTTTTCCTCTAGATTTACTTTTTTGTTCTCATTTTTGACTTCCCCTCCAACAAAGCCATCTTCCAGGTACATAGCCCTGAAAGGTGGGATACCTTCAAAATGATATTTGGCAAATTCGCTGTACCAGTAAGGCATCATCTGCATGCGAAGGTTGGCCATTGTTTTTACCTGTTCGGCAACTTCCGGGAATGACCACGGTTTGGTACCGCTGGCCCAGGCATTGATCATAGCCATAGGCGAAAAAACATTCGACTGAAACCGGCGTAACCATTCCTCGCCGGTTTTGGATGAACGCACCTCTGGCGTCCATAACACACCGGCAAAACCACTGTTTACCAATGCGGTTATAAAATCCCGGTGATCGTAATAGTCGTTATAGATCACATAAGGGAAAGAAGCACCACCACCATTTGAAGCACGAACCAGGCCAAATGTACGTTGATTACGTTCATGGTAAATTTGGCCGGTGTAACGCTGCATCATTAGGCCATAGGTCTGGCGCATTTGTTCGGCATCGTGGCCCGAGGGGAAAGTTGCAACATCGGGCCATAAATAATTATCCCCGCCATCAACCTCATCCATTTTATAGCCGCTGATGCCGACATCTATTTTGCCTTTTTCCAGTTCGCCAAAAAATATCTTACGTGCTTCGGACATACTGATATCGGGTACTATACCGTTCCAAACCGTATGTGAGCCACTATAAGGTAAAATACTTTTATAAACCGGCGCCTCGGGAGATACATAAGGATTAGTCCATAAATTGAGCCTGATATTCTTTTTCAGCATGTCCTGCACAAAACCTTTAGGATCAGGAAACCGGCTTGCGTCCCACTCAAAAGTACAGGGGTATGATTTACTTTGCCAGCCTGGTTCAAGCCCGATAAAATCAAGCGGATAACCTTTGTCCTCAAATGCCTTTGCTTCGGCCGCAACACCCTGCGCATCGGTTAAACGCAGCATACGCTGTGTAAAGCCCAGGCCCCAGCGTGGTGGTAAACAACCGCCGCCGTTTAGCAAATTGTAGCGCCGTACGGCATCTAAAGTAGTTGGACCAGCAAATACATAGATCTCTACCCCGGAAGCGGGTACCAGCATTTCCACACCATCTGAATATGGGTGCGAGCTCCATGTTTTATCAAGATTCCTGTCTTTTATTTCGGGCGGTACCTTACTGTCGCGCCTTACTGCTGTGCCGGCATATACATCAATATACCTGGCCGAGTTGATAAACACACCATAACCATTTGATGATACATAAAAAGGTGTTGGTGCATGGGTGCGCCCATTATCCTTACCTGCATAATTGTCAACATGCAGCGTAAGCACTTTGCCGCGCTGAAATACAGTTTGGAAATTTAAACCGAAACCAAACAACTGCTCTTTTTTTTCTAACGGAAAGCGCAGGTAAGTTTTACCGCCCTGCACACTACCTGTGATTTCCTGCTGTGGCAAGGGGAAGGCAGCCTTTGGCATTTGCGCTAAACCAGCATGATAGGGTTGTACTCCCACCACTTTCAGTAAGTCATATTCTTCGGGCTTACCTATAACGCCTTTCCATATTCCGGGTTCTACTTCCGTCCAGGTGATAGATTGCGCGTGAAGCCCTGCTGTGAAACTCCCAAACAAACAAACCAGCAAAAAGCCTTTTATATTTTTTATCATGTTAGTTAGGTATAATGGTGTAGGTTTTACCTTTTTCTGTAGCAAAGTCAATTACATAACCTTTATTAAAAGATAGATCCGGTAGTTTGGCATCATCTGCCTTCTGGTAAACCGGTGTTACCGGTGGTGTATCTAAAATATTTTTGTTGATACCGGTAGCCGCTTTACTGCTTATCTCAACCACTTTTACAGGTATCGGGGTTCGTAAGCGACAATTGCCGCCCATGTTTGATTTGATCAGCGCTTTACTCAATTTTCCTTTTTTCCAGTCGATGGCTACTTCAAAGTTTCCGCGGGCTTTGATACCTTTAATGCTGCCATCGGCCCAGGCATCTGGCAGGGCGGGTAACAATTCTATTTCACCATCCTGACTTTGCAACAGCATCTCGGTCATACCAGCCGTTCCTCCAAAATTTCCGTCGATCTGGAAGGGCGGGTGGGCATCAAACAAGTTTGGGTAGGTACCGCCGCCGCTCATTTGTCCTTTTTTTTGTAAAGGGTCCATATAGTTAAATGCTGCACCTAATATTTTATAGGCATGGTTACCATCGTGCATCCGCGACCACCAGTTCACTTTCCAGGCCATTGACCAGCCTGTGCTTACATCCCCCCGATAGATCATTGATTGTTTTGCTGCTGCAGCCAACTGGGGCGTATTAAACACAGAGATCTGCCTGCCCGGAAACAAACTAAATAAATGCGATATATGCCGGTGGGTATCTGCGGTATCATCCCAATCCTGGAACCACTCCTGTACCTGGCCATGTTTACCTATATGAAATGGATAAAGTTTATCATAAGCAGCTTTTACCCGGGCTGCAAACACTTTATCGGTACCCAATATCTCCGCGCTGCTTATACAATCCTGGAATAACTCACGGATGATAGACATATCCATAGTAGAAGCCATACTTACCTGGTATTCCTTCCCACTGATCTTAATAGTATTTTCGGGCGAGGTTGAAGGATTTGTTACAAGGTAACCTGTTTTAGGATCGGTTACCAGCCAGTGCAACATAAACTGTGCAGCGCCTTTAATAATAGGGTACGCGGTTTTGCTCAAAAAAAGCTTATTACCTGTAAAAAGGTAATGATCATATAAATGAAGACTCATCCAGGCTCCGCCCATTGGCCAGGCTGTCCATCGTACCGCGCTTCTGGGGTCATGGTCAAAATTACCAACGGTTGATGTTTTAGCCCAGATATCGCTGTTATGATGCTGTACCCAGCCTTCATTAATGTTATAATTTACTTTGGCTGTAATTGCTCCGTTCACGGCAAGCTCTTTCAGAAAATCAAATAAGGGTTGGTGGCACTCCGAAAGGTTGGTGTTTTCGGCCAGCCAGTAATTCATTTCGGTATTAATGTTGGTGGTATAATTACTGCCCCAGGGCGGTATCACCTGGTCGTTCCAGATGCCTTGCAGGTTGGCAGGCGCACTGCCCGGTCTTGAGCTTGCAATCAGCAAATACCGGCCAAACTGGTAATACAGGGTTTGTAATTGCTTATCGGGATTGGCTACACTAAAACTCCGGAGCCGTTCATCCGTAGGTTGTTTTACCATACCGGCATCTGTACCCAAATTAAAATCGACCCGTTTAAACAGGCGCTGATAGTCGGCGATGTGCCTTTGCTTGAGTTGTTCGTATGTTTTTTGCAATGCGGCAAGCAGGCTGGCATTGGCCTCAATGGCCGGATCTTTACCCTGCAGCCCCGGCGATTTATTAAAACCGTTAAAGCTGGTTGCCTCGGTTAAATAAAGTATAACCTGGTTGGCGCCCGTAACCTGTAATGCTTTGTTATCGGCTATCACCCGCCCGCCATCATTTTTTACTTTGAGGTTAATCTGAAAACTCATGCCCTCGCCTTTAGGCTCATCGTAAATTACTTGCCGTGGTTCGGATTCCCGGTTGGCCACGTAACTTGGGGCTTTACCCTTTAAGATCAGCTTATTGTTGCCATCCTTTTCGATGCTAAAACGAAGCTTGCTTTGCAAATTAGCGGTGAAACTAATGGCGCCTTTTTTATCCGCGGTAATACGTACCATCATTACTTTATCCAGGTAGCTTATAAAGGTTTCCCGTTGATAATGCACGCCATCAGCCTCAAATCTCACCGTCGAAACCGCGTTGTTTAAGTTCAGGTCGCGATAGTAATGTGTACTGTCTTTCAGGTTAAAGTTAAGCAGCAAATCGCCTAAGGGCAGATACCTGGCCGTGTATGGCCCTTGCAAATACTTTTTCCATATCTCTGCTGCTTTTTCAAAATCGTTATCAAACACGGCCTTTCGTACTTCGGGCAAATGCGCCGATGCCTGTGGATTATTCCCGGCTTCGGGATAGCCCGACCATAGGTTATGGTCATTAAGCTGGTAATGCTCGTGGTTAATACCGCCAAACACCATAGCGCCGATGGTAGCATTACCAAGTGGTAACGCCTCTTCCCAGGCAACAGCCGGTTTGGTATACCATAGTTTTAAATATGCATCGGTGTTGTGTGTTTGCGCGCTTGCAAATTCAGTACCTGCCAAACCCGCGACAACCAAATATTTTTTCAGAAAACGTATTTTACAAACCCTCATATTATTTAACTGTTGTTAACTTAAAGGCCATTACCTTTTTAGCCCAAAAGGTAGGCACATACAAAATGTGTTTCACGGTATCATAAGCCAGGTCGGCAGTATTTATCTTTTGCTCCTGTGTATCAAGCAGGGTTTCTATTTTACCATCGGCAGTTACATAAAATATATGTCCCGCCCAACAGGTAATCAGGAAATCGCCGTTACCAACAGGTTCAAGGCCATCGCCTCCACAGCTTAGCATGGTTATTTGTGTTAAATTACCCTGACTATCTGCTTTCATGAATTTTTGGCCACCCAGTATGTAAAGATCGGTACCGATAGCTTTGAGCCCGTTTACGCCGCTTACGTTTGTTAAAAACGTGGTTGCACGACCATTTTCAATACGGTGTATTTTTTTTGTTTTACTATCTGATACATAAACAACACCTTTATCATTAACAGTAATGTCATTTAACGCTTTGGCACTATCAATTGCAATCTTGTTTTTAACCTTACCCGTATTGATATCAATAACCACCACCTCGGACAGATCTGCGGCGTATAGCTCATTACCAAACCGCCCCAACCCTTTAGGTGAATTTAAACCGGTTGTAAAATCAAGGTTAATAATTTTTCCATCAACAGTAAGTTTGGCTACACCGCCTTTACCATCAACGGCATTGGGGTTTCCATCAATCTCTGATACATATAATATACCTTTTTTAAAATCCGGAAAAACTGATTCCGGAACCCTTATAACCGTATCCGTTTCCCAAAGCTTTTCCAGTTGATGTGTTTGGGCATTACTGTCATAAACAGCAATTATCATTAAAACAGACAGGATGTATTTAAAAAGTTTGCTCATCATAGTTATATTATTTATTGGTTATTGCTACTTATAAAGTGACCGCTTGTGTACCTCCATCATTTATTTTGTATTTGATGGTTTTGCTACCCTCGGTTACGGTAATATTTAATTTCCCCTTATTCAGCCTCGATATTATAAGGTTGAACACGTGCCCGAATGAATGGATATTATCAAGTGCCATTTCATTCCAGCCATTTGGCAACCGTGGCGTGCAATTAAAGCTGTTAAAGCCTGTTGGCCGCATACCAAATAAGCCTTCTGTGAATATTCTGCAGTAAAGTCCGCTCTCGGCAGATAGATGCCTTTGGTTACCCTCGGGATAGGCTTCTACGGGGTAAGGTACATGCTCTCCTAACAACCTCCTGCGTGAATAATAACGCAGGTAGTCCATTGCTTTTTCTGTTTTGCCGGCCTGCAGTACCCCACGAAGCGCATATAGGGTTGAGCGGTCCCAAAAGGTTTCTTTGCCTGCCTCGGTAGCTAATCCATCGGCCGTCCATAAGCGGGGCGAAAACAGGGCATTGATGGTTCCTTCGCTCCTGTCTAAAATATCCATGGTAAGGGGCAGGCAGATCCACGCACGCAGTACATCATTGGTTTCGTAGTATTTATAGGTTTTAAAGCCTTCTATGGTTGTCCCGAAGTATTTTTCGATATTACTTTTAAGCGTTGCGGCTTGTTTTAAATACTCCTCTGTTTGTGCTTTTGGCTGATGCAGTTGTTTGCCAAGGTAAGCCGCCGATATCAACGCGTCATAATAAAGGCTATTGGTTGACAGGTTGGCTTTACCCGATGGAAAGCGACCTTCCAGCTCATCATGATCTGAAGTAACTACGCCCTGGTCGTTTAGCTTCCGGTGACTATATTCCAGGCACCAGGTGATAAGCGGCCACAATACTTTAGCAGAATCGGGGTGACCATAAGTTAAAGCATACCGCGATGCGCCGTAGGCAATCATGGCCTGGTCGCCACGGTCACCCGCGCCTTTCCATACGGCGTCACCTTCGGCAACGATGGAACTGGGTATGGGTTTGTACTCCGGATTCATATACCTGGCAAACAAGCGGTAACAGGTCATGGCCGACAGGTTACCGATACTATCTCCCGAAAACGCAAAGAAGGGACTAATATATTCGGCCTGATCATTTGCCCAGATGGCGGCATAATAAGCCAGCCCTCCCGGCCCATGCAGGTAGCCTGCTTTGGTTTTGTAAATACTTTCTGTTCCCCTGATCTTGGCAAAGGAGAACGCGGTATTCAATAACGTATCGGGTGTTTTTAATTGTAACGGCGATAAAATTGTATTTACACGTTTTTCACGGGCTTTTTCTTCCGCATCTGCATTAACCGTAATGGGCTGACCGGGAAAATCTGTTGCCAGATAATAAACCGCGAAAGATGTATGCTCCCCGGGTTGCACTACACGGCTGCCGCTATTTGCAGATCCCATGATGATAGAATGGGGCCTTACTTTACTTTTAAGGCTATCCGTCCTGACTTCATGCCGCAGGTATTCCATGAAAATGGTGACCGGTTTATCGGTAATATTAGTAAACACAAACTTTTCAATAACCATAGGTTTATCCACCGAAGGGAAAATACTCCGTTCAATTTTTACCAACGCCGGGTTGCTTGTTGTCGCCTCAATCCGCATAATGCCTTTGTGGCTAATGCTTTTGATGTTGTACGACAGATCGCCCGACTTTTTCCCGCTGGCCAGGTCAGTTTTTAACTGCCGGTTATTAATGTAAAACCGAGGCAACCCGCTATCCTGAAAAGTATAATCAATATGGGTACGGGTACCATCGGGCAGCATCCTGAATGTGGGGAATACCACTGTTCGCAAAATAGATGATCTGCCAGCGCTATCTAAGCCATACTGAACCCAAACCGATACTTTTTCGCCCGACATTTCTATATGATCCGTATGTGGTAACCTGCCATTAATAGTCCATTTGATACTTCCATCGGGTTGGATGGCCCAGCGATCCATTTGTTTTGGTAAAGCACTTTGCTGGGCATAAAGCCTGCAGGGCAGTAGAAAAACCAAGCCTAAAAATATTTTGCAAATATTTGCCTTCATTTTATATTGATCATCAATGTGTTATTCTAATCCAAAACAGCTGTTCCCGCTTTCAAATCAGCAGATAGCTCAACCTTTTTTTGTATGCCTGGGATTTTATTTTCCAGGATACGTACATCACGGCTTGCATTGCCTTCAACTCGCACAAATGCATCAGCAGATCCCGCTACCGTGGTATTATTTATGCGGGCCCCGGCGACATTCTCTAACCTTATTACGGCCTGGGCTCCGGTAGTTTCGGGAATGATGCAGGAATTAAGTTCTATGTTTTCCCCATCTTCACAGATAATGGCTGGCCGAAGATCATTATGGCTTAAGGTAAATTTTACATTGCTGACCTTTAGTCCATCCACGTGCCTTGCCCAAACACCATACGCCGGTACCAGCGGACCAAATGTTTTTACTTCCGGATATTTATCAATGGCCTCAGGCACAACCTGCCTGGCATTTTCATTGCTTCCGCCCCCTGCAAGGTTTATCTCTATGTTTTCTAATGCCAGGTTTTTAATGTAATGCCCGGGGATACCCGTTATCAGGATACCCGATGGCGGCATCAGTTGCGCGTTATCTGCCGCTTTTGCCTTAACATTCTTGATGGTTACGTTTTCAAGCGTTCCTATAGATTGCTGGCTATCCTGGTCTTTGCGGAATACACTTAACCTGGCGCCTAAACGAATGAGTATAGGCGTTTTTACCTCAACCATGGTAATATCGCTGATTAGGACATTCCTGATATTTGCACCATCAACCGAAAGTAGCTTGATACCGCCATTGGCAGTATCGTAAATATAACATTGCGATATGTTGATGTTCTCAAATGCCGCCATGGATTCAGTTCCTATCTTGATAGCTCCCTGACCGCTTTTTAACCGCAACCCCGAAACAACGATGTTTTTACAGGCCATTTTACTTGATGTTGTTTTAAAACACAAAGCATCATCGCCGCTTTCCACATCACAATCCTTAATAGTAACATCCTGGCAGCCATCTATATCCATGCCATCATTGTGTGCTACGCCCCTGCTTACAATTTTCACATTTTTAATGCTCACTTGTTTGCATTGAAAGTAATGCGATGTCCAGGCTGCGGCATAATTTAAGGTAATACCATTTAAAGCAACATTTTGGCAGCGTACAATACGCAATAAAAACGGACGCCTGCCCCAGCGCTGCGACTCGACACGTGTATCGGTTAGTATTTGCTGCGCTTTGAGTTTTGATCCCTGGCCATCAATGGTACCCTCGCCCGCTATGCCTATATTTTTTTTATCAACGGCTACAACCAGCGCCCAGCCAACACTTATGCCAAGCCCATCCACAAACGGATCAAGATTTTTATAATCGTTAACATCGGTACTGCCTAATAAAACAGCGCCTTTGTTTAGCTGCAGTGTAATATTATCATTCAGTGCAATTGTCCCTGTTAAAAACACTCCCGAAGGAACAACAACTTTACCACCACCGCTTTTATAACAAGCGTCAATTGCTTTTTGAATAGCCGCGGTATTTAATGTTGTACCATTACCTGAGGCCCCGTAATCGGTGATATTTACATTGGCAGCAAACAAACTTAAATTACATGCTGCTGTAAGGATAATACCCAACAATAGCCTGGTTAGCTTGTACATGGTTATTTTTTTCTTTCTGCTTTAAGCATTTCGGTTCCGGCCAATAATAAGGCTCCTAAACCATGTGTATCGTTCAGCTCGGTTGGCCTGGTGTAATAAAACTTAATATCGGTATCCATGTTTGTACCAATGCAAACATCCTGCAATTCTCCGCCGGCTGTAATTTTGGTTTTTAAACCATCCCATCCTTCGCGGGCTATAGCTAAATATTTTTCATTGATCCAGCCCTGGTTTACTGCACGGGCTACAGCATAGGTGTACATTGCAGTAACTGATGTTTCCAGGTATGAATCGGGTTTATCCAATAACTGGTGCCATAAACCGGTTTGGTCCTGGTAGCGGGAGTAACCCACAATTTGCCTCAACAGCAATTTTATCAGTTCGGGACGTTTGGGATGGTTTGCCGGCAAATTATTTAACAGCTCAACCTGTGCCATGGCTATCCAGCCATTGCTGCGACCCCAATGACCTACACCATTGGTTTGATCGTCAGAATAATAATTATGAAAGAAAAGGCCTGTAGCAGGATCGTAAAGATATTTGTTAAAATTCTCTACCTGCTTTATCGCATCATCAAAGTATTTGGTGTTGCCCGTAAGCTTGCCCATACGCGCTAAAAACGGGATGCTCATAAACATATCGTCGGCCCAAAGGGTACCAAAACGTGGTTGCGGGCGTGCAAATGTACCATCAGACAAACGCATCTGTTTAGTTGAAATATAAGCTGCTGATCTTTCTAAATAGGCCTGGTAATCTTTTCTTTGTGCCAGGGTGTTTACATCAAACAACCCGGCAGACATTGCCCCGCAAGCATCAAGGTTGGTGATGTTGAATACAGATCCATACTCTACCCTGGGTGCTTTAGTCTTATGAAGCGTTTCAAAATAATTAAGGTTATCAAAAATGAATGCAAAATTGCGCTGGGAATACTCCGAGTACTTTTTATCATTAAGCACATCAGCGGTTTGCACCATGCCAATGGCTAAAACACCGTTTACATAGGCCCACTTATTGTATTTGCTATCCGCTTTAATATCAGCTGAGGATGCCAATCCTTTGGTGGAGTCGTATTTTTCTTTGGTACTGGAATTGATAAATTTAAATGAGGTGTTTTGAACAATATTGTCGGCAACTTTGCGAACAACTGCTTCAGTGTTGGTATCCTGCCCAAATGCTATCGCCGGGCAAACCATTAATAATAAGTATAAAAATGATTTCATAATATTTAAGGTATCTGTTTTAAAAGGATTTATTTTTTATTTGCGGCTCTTACAGCCTTTACCTGTACTGTACTTATTGCCCCCGCTTTATTGGTAAAGTTTTTCCTGACATAGGTTAACACAGCTGCAATTTCCTGGTCTTTCAAAAAATCATGTGCCGGCATCACATTGGAGTATGATTCACCATCAATATCAACGTTTTCTGAAAACCCGTTAAGCACAACCTTAATCAGGCGGGTTTTATCGCCCAGCACATAAGATGTTTTAGTTAATGGCGGATTCATATTGGGCACCCCGCCCCCATCAGCCTGGTGGCAGGTTAAACAATATTTTACATATACACTTTTGCCATCAACCGCTGAGGCAGCTAAACTTTGCCGGGATTTAGTCCTGCTTTTTGTTGGAGCTTTAACCTGGGCCATTAACTGAGAACAACTAAAAGTGAAGATGATAATCATTAAATATTTTCTCATTGTGGCAATTATTTTTTTGTGTAGATAATGCGGTATATGGTACCTTTTGAATCATCTGTAACATACAAGGAACCATCGGTGCCCTGGGCAAGCCCGCAGGGACGATGATCTGCGCGACCAGCCGCGGTTTTTTCTGGTGAGCCTGAAAAACCATCTGCAAACACCTCCCAATCACCGTCGGGCTTTCCATTTTTAAATGGCTGAAAAACTACGAAGTATCCGGCCTGTGGTTCGGGAGCCCTGTTCCATGAACCATGAAATGCTATAAAAGCCCCGTTTTTATACTTCGCCGGAAATTGATTGCCGGTATAAAACAGCAAACCATTGGGCGCCATATGGCCAGGATAGGCGGCAGCCGGATCGAGAAATTTAGCATCTGATTCTTTTTTTCCATCGCCGCCATACTCAGGGGCTTGTATCTTCTTATGCTGAATCTGGTCATAGTACATATACGGCCAGCCTGCATTGTCTCCCTTTTTAAGGGCATATAAGCATTCGGCTGGTAACTCGGCAGATTGTTTGGTAGTATATAGTTCGGGCCATGAGCTGTTGAGGTTATCCCTGCCATGCTGCATTACAAAAAGCTGGTTATCCTGCTGGTTCCAGTCCATACCTACCATATTCCTTAACCCAGTTGCATACCGCACACCATCGCCATAGGTTTGGTTTAATTTGTCGGCTTTAAACTGCCACACTCCACCCATCGAATCCAATATCGGGCAGCCCGGTATACCTGGTGAATGCAGCCCGCGGTCTTTTTCCTGGCACGAATTAAACCAGGCACCTATGTTTACATAAATATTGCCATCGTTATCCAATACAAACGATTTGGTTTCATGCTGGCGGCCCGCCTTTAAACCGGTAACTATTTTTTCGGGCTGATCCGGGTTAATAACTTCATTTTTATCATTCACCTTATACCTGAATACCTCGGTATTGGATGAAGCATACAGGTACCCGTTTTTTAAATAAACCTCGGTACCACCGTAAGTGCCAAAGCCAGATTTGAGTTCGGCTTTGCCATTTTCAGCTTCATGAAACACTAAAATGCCTTTACCTTCTTTATTAACCTTTGCAAGCTTTACATAAATATCGCCTTGTGGCGTAACCACCAAATGTCTTGCCTTGGCGCCGGTTTCGGCAACTTTTAAGGCGCCAAAGCCGGCGGGCAATTTTAAACCGGCATTATCGGCGTCGGGCACTACATCGGCTGCCGGTGTTAGGGCATAAAGTGTTACGCTTACGGCAAGCGCTGTAAGAATTATTATTGACCTGGATAGTTTACTTTTCATGCAATTATTTATTTTATTAAAGTTCCTTCTTATTCACATCCGCCATCCTGGTGTTTGCAACCGGCAAGCTGTTATATATGTTAAAATCTTTTACTTCATTTAAAACAAATGCCGGTGCATTGGCCGCTTTCTGCACTTTAATATGCTGAAAATCGGCACCGGTTACATGGTCAAGTATAAATGCCGGGCGAAGATCTTCATCAATATAACTTACCTCCACATCGTTCATTTTAAGATCTTTAACATTGCGAATAAAGAAACCATAGGACGGCATTGTACCAAAACGGTATGGTTCGGGATATTCTTTTTCTAAACCAGGCACCTCACGTGTTGATTGCTCTTTAGTACCGCCACCTTTGTAATAGATCCTGATGTTGCTTAATCGCAGGTCTTCAATATCATGGCCCGGTATGCCACTTATGATTGCGCCATGCTTATTATCGGCATTATAACATACCACATTGCTGATGATAACTCTTCTGAGCACACCTACCGGTGTACCTTCGGGCCCACGCATGCGTGCCCCAAGGCGAACAAAAATGGGTGCATTTACAATATCGCGCATGGTAATATTGGTAATGGTAACATCTTCTAAAAGCGCGCCATCAACAGTTTCAAGAGCCAAACCACGGCAATAATCAAATACACAATTTGAAATGGTGACATTCTTAAATCCACCATTTGATTCGGTGCCCATTTTTATACGGCCTGTAGGATTGCCATCGGAGTATTTTTTTTCGTTCCGTTTAAAAGTGCCGTCTAAAAACGAACCTTCATCATAACCGCTTACCTGGCAGTTGGTGATAGTAACATTTTCTGTAGCGCGGGCGAATCCAAGCCCAAAGGTGCTTTTCAAACATATACCATCATCATAGGGCGAATTAACACTGCAATTGGAAATACGCACATTACGGCAGCAGTCAATATCCATCCCGTCGCGGTTGGTATCCATCTTCACATTATCAATAGTAAAGTTATCTATCCCGGTAGCCAGGATGCCAAACCAGCCGCCGTGCAATATAGATATGTCTTTAATGATCACATTTCGGCATAAATAAAGGCTGATGGTTTTGTTCGGGCGTTTGTCATCTTCTCCTTTATTACTCCGTACCAGGTCTTTTCCCCAAAGGGTACCCGGACCTAATATGGAAATATCGTGCAGGTTTTCGCCCCATATCAAACTGTTATGCCAATGCCTGTGGCCAAAATCCTGGTATTTGTTGTCGATCTTGTCTTCGGGTAAATCATAACCCGAATCATCAGCAATTGGAGCTGCAATTATTGTAGCTCCCTGGTCTATATACAAAGAGATATTACTTTTGAGATGAATGGAACCACACAAATAATTGCCGGCGGGAAAATAAACAGTGCCCCCGCCAGCTGTTGCCGCCGCATCTATTGCTTTATTAATCCCTTTGGTATCAATGGTTTTGCCATCTCCTTTTACACCATAAAGTTTTACGTTATAAGGTGATGTTTCCGGAGATGACTTAACATCAGCCTGGGCCTCAAGGCAATAAAAAAACAAAAGAAAAATAATAAGGATACCCGGTATTGGGTTGTATTTTTTCATAGGGTTTTATTGTTACTTAATGTTTTTATAGGTTGACACTTAAATTATTCTCAAAACCCTGGTTTACCAGCCAGGGTTTTGAGGGTACGGAGTACCGGTAATTGTAGCATCAATCTGTGTTTGCGGAATTGGCCGCAGTACATGAAATGGTTGAATATTATTCTTACCATCTGTATTATGCAGCTTTACGCGTTCCAATAATTTACCTGTCCTGGCCAGGTCCATCCAGCGTACAAGTTCGCCGCATAGTTCTCTTGAACGCTCATCCAAAATAAAATCCAACGTAACTTTATCAGCAGCGATATCCATTGCAGCTGCGTTGCCCGATGGATAAGCAGCCCTTTCGCGCACCGCGTTTATATACGGCACGGCATCGGCTGCACGGCCATCCATCAATAATGCTTCGGCAGCAATTAAATAGGTTTCGGCTAATCTGTATATTATGATTGGCCTGCTGGATGGCGAATTTTGATCTGGCCGTTTGGTATCAAAATACTTGATCATGGCAGGTGACAAAGCAATGCTATATTTATTTGGCGGGATAACCTGGTAACGGTATCCGGCAATTTGGCTTGAAGTCATCGCATAACCCGGCATCCATATAGCTGTATCCCCAACAGTAAATTTAGGGGCGCCCGGCTGTGCACTTGCCGGGGCGCCTGCCGGCAAAGGATTAGGCCAGGTGGGTATAGAAGCCGCATTGTTACATAACCACATGGTTTGAAATGTTTTTTTATAACGCTGGTCATTCACCCTTTCTTTAAATACGGTATCTGTAAGCCAATGGGTAGGCACTGCACGAATATAAGGGCGCCCGTAAAGCGTACTGCGCTGCATACCTGGCTGCACCTCATATTTCGGCGCAAATAAATGGCACAAGAGATTATCGGGGCCGCTATTATTTTGAGTAGGCGAACCATTGTAGGCCAGCGTTGTCGTGTGTTGCACTGTCCATAATATTTCGCTGTTACTTTCATTGCCTTCGGCAAATACACTTCCAAAATCCTGCTGTAACCTTAGGCCTGCTGCGGGGGCAACATTAGTGATCAAATTAATTGCATTTGTATACGCATTTTTATAATCATCTGCTTGTTTGGCTGATGAACCGGCTCTTGTTAAATAAACTTTTGCCAGCATGTGTATGGCAGCAGCTTTTGTAGCCTTACCCGGCAGAACACCGCTGGATAGCGGGCCCGCAGGAAGAACGGCGATAGCGTCTTTCAGGTCCTGAATTATAAAATCATAAGCATCGGCCATTTTGCTGCGCGCTGCAGAGGTTGTAGGGGTAGCCTGAAATGTTTTATTAAGCGTTACATCTCCCCAAAACTGTACTAAGATAAAATAGTAGTTTGCACGCAAAAATTTCGCCTCGGCAATACCTCTTGATTTTGTAGCTGTATCAAGCCCTGCGGGGGCATTATTGATTAACCCGTTACAGGTATTGATGTAGGTGTAGCAATTTTTCCAGACCCCTGCAACTATACCATCGGCGGTGTTAAAGTTACTGTTATATTTTACCAGTCCATTATTACCATCATTACCAGCAATAAACTCATCGGTACCGGGTACCGTCATTTCAAAATAGGTGTCCGGTCCCCATATGGTACGGAACCCGGCATAAGCCGCAGTGAGGCCGGCCTGGAAGCCCTGGTTTGTTGCAAAAAAAGCGGGTGTAAGGGTTGATTTTGGGCCTTCTACCAATGTTTTTTTACATGCTGTAGTTATAAGACCTAAAAATAAACAGGTGTATAAATATATATATATCCTTTTCATCGTATTTTAATTTAAAGTGTCATGTTAATACCGAATGTAAACGACTTGGTAGGAGGAGTATCAATGGCCAAACTTCCTGCTGTTTCGGGGTCAAGACCATGATACGTATTGCGGTATGGAGAAAAAAGTATAAATGGATTTTGCGCCGTAGCGTATATCCTTAATGACTTTGCTTTAATACGTTTCGTTATTGATTCGGGCATATAATAACCCAGGGTAGCGCTCCTTATTTTGAGAAAAGTACCATCAAAATAGCTTAGCAATGATGAGTAAGGCGTATTGGTTGCTGCAGAATTTGGCTTAGGGTAATAATTTTGATGATTGGTTGGTGTCCAGTAATCCTCATTTATATTATTATAATTACCCTGGAAGGTGTTGACAAAACCACCGCTCTGAAATAACCTTGACGTTATTGTGCCGCCAACCCGATAAACTCCTACTACGGTAAAATCAAATCCTTTAAAACCAATCCTGTTGGTAAATCCACCTGTATATTTGGGCTGATCGGATCCGAGTATTATCCTGTCGCTGGCATTAATCTTTCCATCTTTATTTACATCTTCTACTTTTATGGTACCTATAACAGAACCGGTTCCGGTAGTGGTAAGTCCCAGGCTTTTAGCCTGAGCAGTATCGGCAGCCGTATTTTGCCAGATGCCGGTTTTTTTATAATCAAATATAGCGCCGAGGGGCTGGCCAACGAACAGGTTGTTGGTGATATCCTGGGTAACACCATTTGATAATTTGGTTACCTTACCCCTGTTAAAGGTGATATTAAAACCGGTAGACCAGCTAAAGCTATTTCTTCCATTACCAGGTATATTAATAGTATTTAAGCTTATTTCGATACCTTTATTTTGTGTTTGGCCCACATTGGTTAAAATACTGTTGGGGATACCCGATGTTGGCGGTAAGGACAACGGTAACAACAATGACCGTGTACGCTGCTGATAGGCATCAACCGCACCGGTGATGCGCCCCTGGAAAAAGCCAAAATCAACCCCTGCATTTAATGTAGATGTATATTCCCATGTAAGGTTAGGATTAGGGACGCTTGTTGGATAAGCGCCGGTTAGGTTTGTAGAGCCAAAATTGTAAGTAACTGATGATAAAGCACCCAGCGTTTGGTAAGGATCAATTGCTGTATTACCAACCGTACCGTAGCTTACACGTAATTTAAGGTTTGATAATACGCGCGAATCACTTAAAAAACGTTCCTGGGTAACATTCCAGGCAGCGGCGGCTGAAGGGAACACATGATATTTGTTGCCCGGAGCCAAACGGGATGACCCATCTGAACGCATGGTTAATGTAAGCAGGTATTTATTGGCATAACCATAGTTTACCCTTGCCATATAGGAGATTATATCCCATTTGGAATATGTACCTGTGCCGCTTAAATTGGATCCGTATTGCGGATTAAAATACTGAATACCATCTGATAAAATATTATTGTAACTAAACGAGTTATATTGCGACTGGCTTTCCTGCAAACTGTATAAACCCGTAAAGTTTATATGGTGCTTTTGTGCAATTACTTTATCGTAAGTTAATATATTTTCAAGCGTGTAATTATAGCTGTAAGTACTTTGGTTAGTTGCTGTTGATGCTCCGCCAAGGTTGTTGGTTGTGGCGCCGGCATAAAAGTTTCCGTATACATCTGGCCGTATTTCGGCACCGCCATTAAACCTGTATTTTAAGCCCGGTGCAAGATTGGCTTCTGCATATAGTGTAGTAAAAGTTCCAAATCTTTTCCGGGTTTCAACAACAGCATTCGGAACAAAATTAGCAAGCGGATTCCACACCTGGTTAGCGCTTCCGGCTGTAAAACCTACCAGTTTGCCGGTAGCATCATCATATGGAGTTGAAAGCGGGCTTGCCCTTAAGGCCTGGCCAAGCGGGTTGGCATTTTCGCCGTTCGTATAACTCAATGTGTTCAGGCTGCTTAAACCAACTTTAACATATTTACCCAATTGCTGATCGATACTAAGCTTAATGGAGTAACGTGCAAAAGACTGGCCGAAATAAATGCCTGTTTCATTATAATACCCTCCCGATATGGCATACTGGGTTAGTTCGCTCCCACCTGTAACACCTAATTGATGATCTGTTACAAAACCGTTTCTATAGATAAGATTCTGCCAGTCGGTACTGCGCCCTGTATTTATTGAGGTTACCTCCTGGGGGGCAAAAGAGCCATCTGTTAAAAATTTCGGATCATCGAGCCCTGTATATTTACCGGGGTTTCCATTAATAAGACCCCATTTTTTCAGATCTGTAAATTGCGGGCCATTCATAATATTATAATGCCCCAATGGTTGGTTATAACCGGCATAACCACTGTAGGATATAACCGGGCCGCCTTTTTTCCCCCGGCGGGTAGAAACCAACAAAACACCGTTAGCACCCCTCGAACCATAAATAGCAGTTGAAGAAGCATCCTTTAACACTTCTAAAGAAGTGATATCATCCGGGTTTATATCATTAAGGCTCCCATTAAAAGGAAGACCATCAACTACAATCAAAGGAGCATTTGAAGCATTTTTTGACCGGGTTCCTCTGATTAAAATAGAGGGTGATGCACCGGGATGATTATTACCTCCACTTTTTTGAATATCAACACCGGCAGCCTGCCCCTGTAACGCCTGGCCTATATTTGCGGCCGGAATGTCGCGAAGTGCCTGTTCATTAACAGAAACTATTGAACCTGTTATATCTGATTTTTTCTGAACACCATAACCAACTACTATTACATCACTTAGTGATTTCAGGTCGCTTGTCATGGTTACATTAATAACCGTTTGATTGTTTACGGCTACCTTTTGTGTTTTATACCCGATAGAAGAAAATACAAGTGTGGCATCCGGGGCCGCTTTAAGCGCATAATCGCCATTTGTATTAGTAATAACGCCCTTAGTGCTACCTTCAATCACTACAGAAACACCAGGTAACGAGCCATTTGCATCCGACACCTTACCCGTAATGGTAATATCGGCAGATACATTATTTATATTCGGCCCATTGGTTTCATTGGTTGTTAAACTTGTTTTTAATGATGCTGTTTTCTCATAAATTACAATACCATCGTTAATTTCTTTAAAAGTAAGTTGGGTTTTAGAAAATAAATAATTAAGCACACTGCTCAATCTTTCTTCTTTAAATTTATTGGGTTTAACGGAATACCCCTTTAAATCTTCGGGGTTATAGGAAAATTTAATGCCCGTTTGCTTCTCGAGCTTACTGATAGAGCTTTGCAGGCTTTCTTTGCCAAATGAAATTTTGACAAGGGTGGCTGAAATTTGGCTCTCTGCTGTTTTAGCCAGCAATAACTGGCAAAACACCAGCGAACAAACTATTACAGTTATTGATACTTTCATGAAAAAAGTAAAAGATTTAGTCAATTTTTTTATCATCTTTACAGAGTTTTTGTTTAAAAACTGTGTAAATCATTGGTTTAGCTTCGAACCTGCCAATAACTTACATTAACTACAGTGTCAGTGTCCGTTAAGCTTTGCTCATGGACATTGACATTTTTTGTTTATTATCTGTTAACTTTTTTCTCCAATAAAACCTCCTTCCCGCTTATTGTATAGTTAACATGGTGTATCGTTTTAATAATTTCAAGCACCTGCTGTAAATTATCCTTATCTGAAAAATGAATAGTTGTTGGTAATGCATTCATTTTATTATGATCATAGCTAACATGAATGTTATAGATGTTTTCCAGCCTGAGCGTTAATTCGGCAAAAGAAACATTGTATAAATTAACCTCATTTGTTCGCCAGGCAGCTATCTTTCGCGAATCTACTTTGCGGATAGTATGCTGATTATTTAGCTGATCGTAAGAAACTTCATTATCACGTGCAAGTACACCAAAGCTGTTAATACCTTTTCCAACCTCAACACGCCCCCTTGTTACAGTTACTCTTACATCGCTTACATTTTTAAAGTACTTTATATTGAAGGCCGTTCCTAAAACCCGCGCATGTAAACCGCCATAGTGAACTATAAAAGGAGAATGTTCATTATGCTTTATATCAAAATAAGCTTCGCCGTTAATCAGCTGTATCTCCCGCGTTTCGCCAAACCTATCCGGATATCTTATAGATGATCCTGAATTTAACCATACCGTTGATCCATCGGGCAGAGAAATAATATTTATATGCCCCTTTGCGGCGGCTACCGTAACAAAATTGATTTTATTTTTAAAAGAAAGTTTAAGACCCAATGCTATAGAGCAACACAGCAGCACAAATGAAGCTGCGACAGCATATTTGCCAGGTGTTGTTTTTATAAAATACCATTTGCCATAAATCTCTTTATGGATGTTGGTTAACATCTGCTTCTCTACCGCCTTCATTGCCTCCTCATCTTGCAGATGTGCTTCACCAGCTACAGGCTTATGACCAGGCTTCAGCCATTTTATCATTATTATAAAAGTGTATTTGGTTTTAAAATATCCTGCTTACAAGGCAGTTCATGCATTGGTACGTATAATACAAGCCCAACTGGTTTTGGTACCAGATTTATTTAAAAAAAAGGAAAATTATTACCAGGAATACGTCCAATCCTGTACGTAATATTTTGAGGGCATTGGAGATCTGATTTTTTACGGTTCTGGGGGCTATGTTGAGCATCTCAGATATTTCGCTGATAGATAAGTTTTGTTGACGGGATAATACAAATACCTGCTGCATTTTACCGGGAAGTTCTTTAATACGGCCTTCAATTGTAAGTGCGAGCTCTTTGGCAATTAAATCGTCTTCATTAGTAAATTCGTTACCGCCGCTTAACTGCAAAAGTTCATCCACACCTTTTTTCCTGACTGCATCCTTTTTATAAAAGTTAATAATGTTATTCTTCAGTGCTCTTAACAGGTAAGATGAATTATATTGATCGGGGCAAAGATTAAACCGGCATTTCCATAAACTGATAAAAACCGTTTGAACAAGGTCCTTCGCATCGTCGGGAGAACCTGTTGAACGATAAGCCACCTGATATAAGACCCTCCAGTTTCTTTTATAAAACTCATCAAAGGCCCGGATATCTCCTTGCTTAATTAACGTTATTAACTCTACTTCAGACAGCATTTTTCATCTAATAAATAATACAGTCTCCCTTTAAGTAAGCCTATATTACTAATAATTGGTTTTTTGATAATTGGTATTGCAATTAAATTATAATTACGACTTGTTTATGCAATTAATTTAGCAATTTATTCATCTATATTGCTATCTGGTTAATTACACTAAAGTTAATTTATCAGCTATTAAACAGCCCCATTTTATTTATAAGTATAAATTATTTATACGATGTTAACTGGCTTATAATTTTGACAGAATTCATTCTGCCACCATTTAAAAGTATATTAAAAATTGGATAAGTACAAAATAGCAACATAAATGTTACTTAAAAACCTGCACCTATATTTTAACGCAAGACACTTATTCACTGCATTTTATATTTCCAAATAATCAAAACCAGCATTTTTCATCCTTTGTTTATTAAACTATTTCTTTTTGGGCATCTGCGCCAGGAGCCATTTGGTTATATCTATTGCCACTTTATCGTTTTCGAAACCAAATGTTGCCGGAAGCCGCCCGTTCGTGTATTCATTATATATCCACGGGTCGCCAACTGCAAACACTATCCCCCTTCCATAACGGGCAACGGCTACAATCACTTTGTTACTATCTGTAAGTACCGGTTTTGCATTTAACGATAATTTAAGCGTTGCTATATCCTTCAAATAAATCTTTCTGGCCGTTTTAAATACAGAATTATCCGGGGGCACATTTATCGCTCCCATTTCAAATTGTTTGTCAATAACGTGCTTATATAAATCATCATTAAAATGAATTCCAAATTTTTCAGCAAGATTATTTAAATGAGGCAGCTCGGCATTAGCGCTGTCATTTGCAAGCATTACCAACACGCCACCATTTTTTACCCAACCGGTTATGGCTTCAATATGCCGGGGCTCAATATAATTAGGACTGGCCGTTTCTTTCCTCGTATCAGGGTCAACAATAATATAAATATCGGTACCTTTTAAACTTTCTGCACTGGGTTGCTCTGTAAGGCTTTTCAGGCTTGCTCCATTCTGTTTAAAAATATCCCCCCATATTGAATATCCGGAACTTTTGGTATCCTCCCAGGTATAATGAAAACGCTCCATTGTACCCGATGCATTTTTACGATATTCATTATTAAAGAAATAATCCAAAGTAACGGTTTTAGTCTGAGCCCTTGCTGCAGGTATAATTATTCCGGCAAGCAATGCTATTATGGTGTATTGTTTAAATTGCATCAGTAGCTTATATTAATTTTAATTCTCTGCATTTATCTCTATTACCATGCTGGTTAACGGGATTAACTTTCCCGGGGTTAAATTAAGCCCCATAGTCATCAAATAATCACCGCTAAAAACACGACCATTTTCTGCAAGGTTTGACCTGGCACCCAGCATAAGGTTTGTTTCTTCCACCTTATATAATTTTTGATTGTCCAGTCCCTGTAGCCGCACCCTGTTAAATACTTCTTTATACCTTGTGTTAAGGTTGTAATTAAACAAAACAGCCTTTGACTTTTCGGCATTTACATACATAGCCACCATGCGGTTTTCGTCGTAGGGAGAAATAATACGGTACAGATCGCCAAGCCAGATTGTATTGTTTAGCCGGCTATAATTTTTAACAGCCTGCTTGCTAAACTGCAATTCCTCATCGGTCATTTTGCTTACCTTAATATCATACCCCAGCTTACCCATCATGGCAACATCTGTACGGAATTTGATAGATTGTTTTCCCCAGGATGTAACGTGGCTTGAGATAGTTGAGGCCGGGAAAAAATTACTATACCCCCATTGTATATACACGCGCTCCAGGGGATCGGTATCATCACTTGGCCAAAACTCAGTGAAGTATTTTAAAGCCCCATAGTCGGTACGGCCCCCGCCTCCTGAACACAGCATAATAGGTAAATGCGGATATTTTTGCCTTATACGATCTAAGATTTTATAAAGGCTTAAAGTATAGTCAACAAACAACGCCGACTGCCTATCCTTTAAATATGGCGACCAGGTATTACTCATACTCCGGTTACAATCCCATTTAATATAAGCCAGGCCAGGATTCTTAGTTAGCATATCAACCACCGTATGGTATACATAGTCGGCTACTTTAGGATTTGTAAGATCTAACACTAACTGGTTACGCTGATAATTTTCATCCCGGTTAGGTAATTTTAAAATCCAATCCGGATGCTGCTCATATAGTTCACTTTTAGGATTGACCATTTCCGGCTCAAGCCAGATGCCAAATTTTAATCCTTTAGCCTCAGCTTGTTTAACCAAATAGCCTATCCCGTTTGGTAGTTTTGACTTGTTCTCCTGCCAATCTCCTAATCCCGCTTTGTCGTTATCACGGGGGTATTTGTTTCCGAACCATCCGTCATCAAGCAAAAACAGATCGACACCCAGTTTTGTAGCATCATCAAATAAGCCCACCAGTTCTTTTTCATCAAAATTAACATGTGTAGCCTCCCAGTTATTTAATAAGGTGAGGCGTGGTTTATTGCCATCCAGTACACCATAATTGCGCGCCCATTGATGCAAATTCCGGCTCGCCTGCCCCTTCCCTGTAGTTGAATAAGTAAAAATAAACGCCGGAGTTACAAAGGTTTCGCCTTTTTTTAATTTATAGGCTGATGCATAGGGGTTAATGCCCGATATTACTCTTAACGCGTTGCGTTCATCTATTTCAAAATGGAATTGAAAATTGCCCGTCCACGCTAATGTGCCTGCAATTAACTCCCCGGTTGTTTCATCTGCCGGTTTATTTAGTGCGAGGAAAAATACCGGGGTTTGATACATATCGGCGCGGGTGCCCAATTTACTGTCTATTTCTTTTACGCCGCTTGTAAGCTTGCTTTCCTGCATTTTCATTTCAGAGGCCCAATCACCATGAAACTGCGTAAGCCAATAATCTTTAGCCTCAAAATGCAGCATAGATGAAGCGTAATTTTCTAAGGTTATTTCACCTTTTTCATCATTTTTTATTTCGGCCCATGATTTTATGATATCCTCCTTATTAAAAGCCTGGTAATGCAATATTACCTGCACCGGATATTTGGGATCCTGCAACAATATATTGGTTTCTGAAATATTTTCGTCTAAATTTTTTGTTGTGTGGTTTACATACCTTAGCTCGAGCGATGGGTTACCGTCGCTATGAATTAAGCGGATGGCAGGTTGTAATAGGTCTTCCATCCCCCCGGTAATATAAGCCTCATGTTTATTATTGGGGATTAAGCTATTATCTACCTGATTTAAAAACCGTTTCCCCAGGTATGCCTGGTATAGCCTGTTATTGGCACCCACTTTAAGTACTACACTTGTGTTTTTTGTTGCTATAGTTATTATTTCTTTACCGGTTTGTGCGCTTGCAGCAGTACCGCCAAAAAAAAGTGCTAAGTAAATGTGTAGTACTAATTTATTCATATAAAGAGGTTGATTTTACCTGGATAAACTCTCTTTGATAATTTAAAGGGCTTTTGCCGGTAATCCGTTTAAAGTATTTATGAAAATTTGCAAAATTGTTGAAGCCGCTTTCGTAACATAATTGCTTTAAGGGCAGCCTGTTTTCTATAAGTAATTTACAGGCATGCCCAACTTTAATCTCCAGCAAAAATTTAGAATAGGTTTTGTGCGTGCGCGATTTAAAATACCGGCAAAATGAGTTTGGACTAACCCCAGCCAATTCGGCAAGTTCATCCATATGTATTTTATTTTTAAAGTTGGCCAGTGAATACTCGTAAATAACATTGATGCTGTCATTTCGCGACTCCTCAACATTCGGGCTAAATCCTATTGATGATAAGCTATCGGCCTGGTCACATTCGGCAATGGCATTTAATACCTCCATCAATAATAATATTCTTTTTGCCCCTTCGGCTACAAGCAGCCTTCCCATAATTTCGGCAATAGCTTTTTTTGCTTTTCCGGTAATTTGTATCCCACGCCTGGCTTTTTCCAGAACAGTTTTTATCATCTTGTTCTCCGGCAGTTGCAAAAAATCATTCCCCCAAAAATTTTCGCAAAAATGAGCAACCCTGATATCAACTTCGGCACTATTTTCCCTGGAAAAATAGACATCATCAAACCGCCAGTAATGCGGCAGATATGATCCTACCATTACAATATCGCCGGTATTAAACTGCCGAATGTTATCACCTATAAATTGAGTTCCGCTACCTTTTTCAAAGTGGATCAACTCAACTTCCGGGTGATAATGCCATTTGTTATTAATAGAAGGAACCAGATCCCGCCGTACACTAAAGGACTGAGCCGGACCAGATGATACTTTTAGCAATTGTGGTTTCATTTAACTTAATTTACCATTAACAATAGTTCAAATTATTAATCAAGCGCCCCGGTTTTTATTTCACCGGCAAGTTTGCCGGTTTGGGTATTCACATCTCCCTTAACCACAAGCTTAATTACCGTGGCAATACTATCAACAGCCTTATCGGCTACATTTACAGTTATGCCGTCATTACCTGCGTCGGCTTTTAAACCATTCCCCCCGTCAAGCATTTTAGCACTAACAACTTCATTTTTCAACCCAGGAATTACCAGTTTACCATCTACAGGCCAGTTAAATACAGAAAAATAGAGGATTGTATTTTTACCATCGGGCTTAAGGGTGCAACGCCCCCAGCTTAGCGGTTGTAACGGGCTTGCCTTGGTGGCGTATATAGCTTCGCTGTTTACCTTCATCCATTCGCCCATTTTTTTTAAAGTAGTTATGCTTTCCTGCGGGAACTCACCCTCGGCAGTGGGGCCAACATTTAACAGGTAATTTCCACCTTTTGAGGCTATGTCAATTAAGTTGTGGATCAAAGTTTCGGCAGTTTTCCATTTATGGTCGTAACTTTTATAACCCCAGGTTCCATTCATGGTCATGCAGGTTTCCCAATCTTTTCCGTCAAGCTCACTAAGGTTAGGGATCTTTTGTTCGGGTGTTTTATAATCGCCGGCAAAATTGGGGCGTTTAAGCCGGTCGTTAGTTATAATATTGGGTTGTAGCTTTAATACGTCCTGAAGTTTTTGCGCAAACTCGTCCGTCATTGCTGTTGGCGTATCCCACCAAATTACAGCAACATCGCCATAATTAGTAAGCAGCTCTTTTACCTGCGGTACGGCTACTTTATCAATATATTGAGCCATAGTGCTTGAGGTTTGTGCAGGGTCCCAATGGCCGTTGTTTTCTTTGGTATAGGCATCAATCTTTGCTGAGTCGGGGTTTGCCCAACCTTCGCTGCTTATTTTACGTGCCGCTGCACCACCGGGGTTATTCCAGTCCTGGGCCTGTGAATAATAAAAGCCCAGTTTAATACCATATTTGCGGCAAGCTGCAGCTAATGGTTTTAAAACATCTTTACCATAAGGTGTAGCATCGGCAATATTCCATTTACTGGCGTTTGATTTAAACATGGCAAAACCATCATGATGCTTTGCAGTTATCACAATGTATTTCATGCCTGCCTCTTTAGCCAGTTTTACCCAGGCGTCCGGATCGTATTTTACAGGATTAAACTTTTTAGCGTACTGTTGGTATTCGGCTACCGGGATTTTACCCCTGTTCATGATCCACTCTCCGCCACGTCCTACCTCATGCCCCTTGTATACACCCCCCAATCCGGCATAATCGCCCCAGTGAATAAACATTCCGAAACGGGCTTCGCGCCACCATTTCATACGTTCGTCGCGGGTAAGCTCTTTTTGAGCAAAAACAGTATGCGTAAATAATAGCAATAGCAAACAGGCTATAAAATGTTTTTTCATATTGGTTTACTTTTTAGCGGGTTACCGCTATGGTTTATAATGATTTGCAATTATGCTAATTGGTTATGAGCACGCGTTTGCACCGCTCTTACCCTAAGATACAAGCACGATGATGTTTGGTACCACCTCGGATCGGTAATAATCTACGAAAACGTTATAGTAGGGTCATATTTTGCTCTTCGGGCCTGTTTGCTCAAGATACAGGCCCAAATTGTTTATCGCGATAGGTCCGCTGGCTTTAAGTATCGTCAGTTTAACTTTCCAGGCTATAGTGGCAGGAAATTTCAAGATCTGTTTCTTTCCAACAACTCCACTCCCTCCGGCTAATAATTTCCAGTCGCTATTTACAAGCGCTTCAATTTTATAGCTGTTTATATGCTGCCCCAGCGCCTCGCTGAATTGAAAGGTATTGATGTCAACAGGGCCTTCCATATCAATCTCAATCGTAGCCTTTGTTACGCCCTCGCCTGCACACCAATAAGTGTTGCTGTTTCCGTCAATTGCTTTCTCGCCACCAAATTCACGTAAATTATCTTTAACATTGCTTGTGTTTACCGGGCGGTTTAGCGCCAGGTTTAAACCGGGTTGTTTATTATAATCTGTTTCAACCGGGGAGGCTTTTACCTGTTTATTAGGAAACATGCGCACTGTGTTCGCCGCATAACCTATATTTCTTAATCCCGTTATTCCCAACCTATCCGCAAGCTGCGCCAGGTAAAGGCTTTGTATAGCAACCGGAAACCCGTGAGAATCAAAGGTGCCTTCCGTTAAAACAGGGCCGCTGTCAAACAGTCTTGCTGTTTGCTCCCTTTTGCCAATACATCCGATAGCCCAGTTTACTGCACCGGGCGGGTTTTGGATTATATATGTTTTGGCAACGCAATTCCAGGCAACGGCCCAGCCCATCGTCCAGCCGTGGCCAGAGCCTGCGGCACCACGATTCATAAAATCTATACCTCCATCGGGTACCGTACAGTTATCAACCAATAGGCCGGTAGCCCATCGTTGGTGGGGCTGTATGCGGCTGCCTATACCCTTAAAAGTGCAATTAAGCAAAACATTAGGCCCCGGAATTAATGAAGATGTCCAAACAAAATAAGTATTACCACCTGTTATTTCGCAACGGTCAATCAGGTTTTCGCTCCCTTCCAAACTAAAATCCGTTGGTTTAGATGCACCAAGATTTGGATAAGTATGCTTAACAATAACCTTTTCCATAGTGATCCTGCTGCCGGCAAGTACAGTTGTATTCATTGTTTCTTCGCAAAACACATTTTTAACCCAGCAATCATCACCACCAATGCGTATACCGGCATAGGGGGCATGTCCATAATCAATTTCAAGGGGCGGGCATTGGATATGAATATTTTCTATCCCAACCTGTGTAACACGCCATACAGACTTTACTTTTGCAACCTCAATACCTGGTGGGTTTAAAAACCTGGAATCATAAGAATCAGCAAGGGGAATATCTACAGTTAATTTGTTGCCCGAAATGGCTGTAATTCTTCTTTTGCTAATACCCATTGCGCCTGCTTTGATCCATGTTTGCGGTTTACCCTCGCGGGTCATATTATCCATTCCCATAAAATGAACCCAGTTTTCGGTCACTGGTCTGTTAATGGCTATGGTATCTCCAATTGCAAATCCCGAGGCATCCGCCACCGTGAAAGCTATTGCGCCCGATGGTACATAAGCATCGGTAATTAAGGTTTTGGCAGTGTTTACTATACCGCTATCTGATCTTTCTGTTTTTCCTAATGGCACATTTAGGTTGCCGCGGCCAATTATTATAGCAGTATGAGGACTACCAACCATTTTTATTGTAGTTCCTCCTGTTCCGCTACCGCCCCCCCGCAATACTATCCCTGGTGTTGACAAAATGATTGGACCAGAACAAATAAATACCCCCGGGGTAAGCTCCACTGCTCCTCTAAATCCATTTTTTAATGGCATTGCTGCCACCTTGTTAATGGCGTTCTGAATTAACTGAGTATCATCGTTTCCACCTGATGAATTTACTAAACATTTTACGGGCACAACTGGCAAGGCCACACCACCACCCTTATAACCGGCTTGCGAAAAATCCATGATCTTATCGCCGGTTGGCGTGGTTTTATAAACCAGTTTGCCATTGGCACCGCGATAAACCCACTGGCTTGTTCCTCTTTGCGCAAATGTGTTAACAGCAATTAGCCAGCATAGGATGAATGCGGTAATATTTTTCATTGATATAATTAATTCTTTTGTGCTTAATGCTTAGTGTTATAACCTACATCTGCAGCATCAAGAACATGTGCTTTAACAGTTGCAGTGCTAAGCTCATCTGCCCCGATATCAAAGGGCGCAATACGTGGCTGCCCGTCCATATCAACGTTAACACCGGGATAAGATGCAGTTGCATGATCAATGGCAGGGCTGCCGGATTGAAGGTGATAAATACCAGAAGATGTTTTTACCAGTTTTGGATCAACTGTTTTATAACCCTCAGCTGGTATATTACCGGCATCCTTTACATTATACAAAATATTGCCTGCCCATTGCGGGTTGGTATAAGGCCCTGAAATAGCAGCCGCAGATCCCCCACCCTGGATAATATTATTTACTACTGTAACATAAGTGGCTCCCATTCCATTCTTACGCTCTGTTTGAATAATATTTTCCTTATTGTTAATCAGCGTATTAAATCCAATCAATATCCTGTCGGGCCGGTCATGAGCTGTTAGCTGTGCACCATCAGCTACTTCACCGTCGCCATTACCAATTACCATGGCCGAACTGCAATTTTCAAAATAATTACTATAGATCAGGTGGTCGTCACCAAAAATGCGAAGTCCCGGCGTGTTGAAGAAATAATTGCCGTAAACCAAACTTTTGTTGCCATGGCGTAAAGTAAACTGAGCCGGACAATCCCGAATGGTATTATACCTCAGTGTTACCGCCGACGCTTTAACCGAGATCAATTCATTCTCGCCCTGGCACCTTTCAAATAAATTATACTCAACAATACTATTGCTTGATGATAAACTAAAACCGCTTAACCCAAACTGAAGCGCTTCGGCACCGTTTTTACCGCCCTGGCTGGCAAAATTGTTAAAATAGTTATGATGAATATGCAGTCTTTCGGCAATTTGCTTCCCCTCGCCACGGATAGCGATAAACCGCCCCATGGCATTTTTATTTTGAAAGGTATTATAATCAATTTCCTGGTCGCTACCGGCAACGGTAAGTTCCTCGCCATCACCCGGGTTTTCAAAAAGGTTTTGTGTAAAACGGCAATTGCTTGTACCTACGCCTGTTTTTGCACGACCGGCGGCATGTGTAAATTTAAAGCCCCGTATAACAATATATGCTGCCGGGTTCATCAGGCTAAAGCCACCTTTTCCGGTAATTTCTGCCTTGCCTAAGTTTTGTGCGGCAATTGTTATAGGTTCCTTCTCAGTGCCTTTATTATTAACAATAATATCCTCTGTTGTTGTATAAACACCATCAGTAACAGTAATCAGGTCACCCGGTTTAGCCTTATTAATGGCCTTTTGCAAATCGGCAATAGAAGACACTGTTATAGTATTTGCTAAAAGTATTGTTGAAGAAAATAACGATAAAACAATAAATACAAAAGCTATCCTGACGCTATTACTTTTTAAATAAATCTGAAGGTGTTTCTTATACATTATCATAGGTTTTTTTATTGGATGGATATGACAACGCTAACTTCGACTTAATTTTTATTGGTTTAATTGCACAAAAAAGCTAATTGATATGCTGAATTGACCATACCATTATTGTTACAATTGAATTGAAAGCAACTCACGCAACCACATCGCGTGTACAGGCATCCCGAACGTTGACACCTGGGGTATCAGCCTTTCAGAATAGACGCCGGGAAAATAAAAACAGAGAAGGGATCCCCATTTATTAAAAACGCCCTGCCATGTGTAAAATCATGGCAGGGCGTTTCGGCTTAATACCCGGGGTTTTGGGTAAGATTAGGATTTAAAGAAATCTCCCTTGCTGGGATGGGATACAAATTTAGCGTAGGTACTATATTACCTATTGAGCCATTAACCGGCTTGTTGGTTGCTTTATAATCAGTCATAACCTGTACAAAGATATTCCACCTGATCAGATCGAACCATCTTTCGGCTTCAAAGCAAAGCTCCACACGCCGCTCTTTACGAATGGCTGTACGTGCATCAGCCTGAGATAGACCAGTTTTAGAGGCCAAACCTGAGCGATTACGGATCAGGTTAAGCTGGGTTAACGCATCGCTTGTTTTGCCGTTCTCATTCAAGGCTTCGGCATACAGCAAAATGATATCGCCATAGCGCAGTACCGGCCAATCGTTATCGCCCTCGCTGTTGGCTCCCACACTTTGATAAATAAACTTTTTAGCGTAGTAATACACCAGCGTGCCAGAAGTATAAACGCCAATAGCGGTGTTTAAACGGTTATCTCCTGGTTCAAAAGCATTATAAAGATCGGGGGTGCCGATATTATTGCTGTTACCGGTAACGGCCGTAATGGTAGTTCCCGATGGCTGCGGCACAAAGTTCCTTGCAAAAGTATTACCCTCGCCAAAGCCACCGCCAAGATATTGTACCGAAAATATAATATCCTTGTTATTATCCTTACCCAGCCCGAAGATCTGATCGTAAGGAATAAGTGTACCGGAAGTAGCCGCAACAGTAGCTAAAATCGATTCGGCCTGGGTAAACTTGTTCTCGAACATGTAAACCTTACCTAAAAGGGCATTAGCTGCAATACTGGTAGCCCGGCCAATATCCGACCCGGTGTAACTTGCCGGCAATACGGCCGCGGCCTCGGTCAGATCCTTTTCAATTTGCGCATACACAGCTGCAGTGGTAACACGATTATAGGTATAAGCCTGCTGCTCCGAGGTAATTTCGGTCAATATCAGCGGCACGCCGCCATACATGCGCACCAGGTTAAAATACATTAAAGCCCTTAAAAATTTGGCCTGCCCGGTATAACTGTTGCGATTCGCGTCGGTCATAACAGGGGTGCCAACGTGCCCCAATACAATATTAGCATAGGCTATGGTAGCGTAAAAACGGGTCCAGGCATTTTGTAAATTGGTTGATGTGGCTGTCCAGGTCAGTTTATCTTCTTCGCCATACAGCACCTCGCTTTCGCCATAAGTTTGGGCATTATCAGAAGGGAGCTCACCAAACCCATACTGCTCGTTATAAATAGGCCTCAGGCTGCTGTAGGTACCGGTAAGCGCGGTTTTAATATCTATCTCGGTAGTGTAATAAGTGGTTACCGGAACAATGCCCTGGGGCGTAATGTTAACAAATGATTTTTTACAGGAGGTTAGCGCCACACTTAAAATAAGTATGGATATACTGCATATAATTAATTTTTTAATTTTCATGATCTTTAGTGTTATAGCAATTAAAATCCAAAATTGATACCTATAATAATTGTGCGTGCCGTAGGATAAGTTCCCTGGTCAACACCCGGCGTGGTGGGGTCGCTTCCCATGATATTGGCTTCCGGGTTGTAGCCGGTGTATTTAGTAATCAGGAAAGGATTTTGAGCCGTTACATAAAGTCTGGCTGATTTTACAAAAAGCTTACGCAGCGTGATGTCGCTGAGGCGGTAACCCAGCGTAATGTTCCTTACCCGCAGGTACGATCCGTTTTCCACACTCAGGCTTGTTAAGGCAGGGCCGGGAAGCGCGCTGGTGGCAATCGGGCTTGCGTATAAAACATTTCTTGTAGGATCGGCCGGGTCAAAGTAGTTTTTATAATATTTGCTCAGCGAGTTTTGGTTGTTGTTACCTGTAAGGGTTTGCCTGTTATTACCATTAATAATATTCACCCCCTGTACACCTTGTATCAATATACTCAGGTCAAAGTTTTTGTATTGGAAAGTATTAGTTAAACCATAAGTAAAATCGGGCAGGCCGTGGCCTAATGCTGTAACATCCTTAACGTTAATTACGCCGTCACCATTCTGGTCTTTGATCATCAGGTCGCCTATATTATTACCAGACGCAACTTTAGCATTATTGGCAAGGTCGGCCGCGTTTCTATACACGCCCGCAATTTGGTAGCCGTACATAATACCCAAAGGCTGGCCTACTTTTACCTGGTAAACGTTGTTCCAGCCATTAATAGCCTGAACGGCCGGCAAAGCAGCCGGACCGCCCAAATCAAGCACCTTGGTTTTATAGGTGGAGAAGTTGGCATTGGTGTTCCAGTTTACCGGGCCTAACCTGAAACTGGTACTGGCTGTAAACTCAAATCCCTTGTTTTGCAGCTTACCCAGGTTGGCCTGGTACGATGTAGCATAACCAACATCAAGCGGCAAAGCCTTATTGAGCAACATTCCGTTTGAATTGCGGATAAAATAATCAAAGGTTAGCGCAATTTTATTTTGCATAAAGCCAATATCTGTGCCAACACTGGTCTGGTCGTTCTTTTCCCATGTTAAATCGGGGTTTGCAAAACCTGTTTGCTGCGTGCCGAACAAGCGGTTGCTGCCGGATGCATAATTTTTATTTAACGCAATGGAGTTTACATATGTAAAACTGCCAATGTTAGCATTACCTGTGCGGCCGTATCCACCTCTCAGCTTCAATTCATTAATGCTTAATTTGGCCAGTGGCTCTTTCAGGAAAGACTCCTCGGCCAAACGCCAGCCCATAGAAAACGAAGGGAATACTGCATACCTGTTGTTGGGCCCAAAGCGGGATGAAGCATCCTGGCGAACAGCGGCGGTGAACAGATATTTACGACTATAATCATAAGTAAACCTGCCCGCATAAGACAGGAAAGTATTAGCATCGAAAACCTCGGTGCCAACCGTATTAGGTGATGCCAGCGGGCTTTGCACGGCAGTGGTGATAAATGTACCCGGCAAACCCGCGGTATAGTTTATTTGCGAATTATACTTTTGGGCCGAAAACAAACCCAGCACGTTAAAGTGATGCTGGCCAATCTGCTTATCGTAGGTGGCTGTATTTTCCCAAACCCAGTCAAAACTGTTACGCACATTGTCTGAAGCGAAAATGCCTGCCAATTGTGGATTTGAAGCAGAAGCCGTTGGTGCCGAGCTATAGGCCATGGTACCCGGTATATAGCCATGAACCTGCTCATTCTCCAGCGTGGCGCCTATATAGGTTTTTAATTTTAACGCAGGGATAGGCGTATATTCTAAAAAGGCGTTACTTAATGTACGGAATGCCCTGGAACGATTTATAGACTGACTTAGAATATTTACCGGGCTATAAAAGTTACTGGCAGAAAATACTGCTGTAGGCGACAGGTTGTAACCCAGTTCGCGGTCATAAGGCTCTGCAAAATCGCCGTTGGCACGGTATACCGGTACAATTGGCTGAAAAGTTAAAGCCTGATTAAGCGGACTCGGTAAATTCAAATTGGCCACTAATCCGGGTACACCTACTATATAATCGGCGGGGTTGGCCCCGGCGCCACTGGCCTGGCCAGATGAGGGTTGCCTAAACTGTTCGGCATATGATGGTGAAATGGAGAAACTGAACTTTAGATTTTTAACAATATCCGCATCCAGGTTTACGCGGGTAGTGTAACGGCTGTAATCAGTGCCTATTAATACCCCTTTTTGTCTGAAAAAGCCGGCAGAAGCATTAAAGCGGATTTTCTCGCTGCCACCAGAGGCATTCAATTCGAAATCACTAACCGGAGCAGACCTGAAAATAGCCTTTTGCCAGTCAACATCCGGCAGGCCGGAGATATCACCATCTAATATGCTGGGATACTGTAATCCTTTAATTCGGCTGAGGTCTTTAACCTGTTGCACATACTGATCCTTTTTTAAAACACTAATATATTTGGTTACGTTCTGGATGCCGGAATAGGCGGTAACAGCAAACGTAGTTTTGCCTGCCTTGCCCCTTTTGGTAGTAACCAGCACTACGCCGTTAGCCGCACGTGAGCCGTAAATAGCTGCCGATGCCGCATCTTTAAGTACCTCTAACGACTCAATATCACCAGGGTTAATCAGGTTAAAATTAGCGGCTGTTTCCAGCGGATAGCCATCAACTACATATAAGGGATCATTGGACGAACTTAATGAGCTTACGCCACGCACACGAATGGTAGGCGCAGCGCCCGGTTTTGCACCCTGATCTGATTGTACCTGTACACCGGCCGCTAAACCGGCCAAAGCTTCACCCGGAGTGCCTACCGGCTGATTTCCAATGTTTTTACCATCAACCTTTGTAATTGCCGCTGTTACAGTAGCCCTTGATTGCGTACCATAACCAACAACAATAACATCGCTAAGCGTTCGGGGTGCATCAGCAAGGGTCACGTTAATCACTGTGTTACCGCCAACCGTAATTTCACGGGTAACAAAGCCTATAAAAGAAAACACAAGTACACTGTTATTATCGGGCACTTTAATTGAATAGCCGCCATTATTATCGGATACGGTGCCTTCCTGGGTGCCTTTTAATTTAATACTTACCCCCGGCAAAGCCTGCCCCTGGCTATCTGTTACTTTTCCGGTAATAGATATAGCCTGAATAACCGGTTTATTAAGATGGCTTTTTTGCTTTATTACAACCGTATTGTCGTCGCCAAAAACTATCTCTACAGGCTGGTTAGCAAAACATTGGTTTAATACGTTTTTTAACGCCGCATGATTAACATTAATAGTTACAGGGTTTGTTACTTTTATAATAGCAGCATCGCAAATAAAGTTGTAACCGGTTTGTTTGGTTAACTGGTTAAGCACTTCATTAACAGATGCATTTTTTACATTTATACTAACCTCCTGAGCATAGCTTGCAGCATTTACCTGCAAAAAAGTAACCATTAAAATAATGATTATAAGTTTCATGATCAGAAGGAATTTAGGCGCATGGCAAGGCATCTCCCCGCACTTTAGTGCAGTAAAAATTTTATACATTTGTTTAGGATTAAATAATTGGTTATCGTATTAATTGGTTTTTTATCCGCGTTAGCCTTTGTCAGCTAAACAATGCCGGGGGTGGTCTCAACACTCCCGGTTTTTGGATTTTTAATGGGATGTAGTTATTTAGCTATAATGGTTACCCTCCTTCCTTCAATTACAAAATGAACTTTATCCAATATCTCGATATTTTTTACCAGGCTTGATAAACTCTTGGAGCGGGAATAGTTACCTGTAAAGTTAACATCGTTCATATCACCTTTAAAAACCACGTCCACATCATACCACCTGGAAATTTTTTTCATCATGTTTTGAATGTTTTCATTATTGAAAATGAACATGCCATTTTTCCAGGCCATAATTTCATCAACGTCCGCCGGTTTAACTTTCATATCTTGCTTTAAATCATTCACTGCCATTTGGCCCGGCTTAATAAAAGTATACTTGTTGTTGTAATTTATTTTAACAGCGCCTTCCAGCAAGGTTGTGGTAATATTATTTTCATCGGCATAGGCGCTGATATTAAAATGGGTACCCAATACCTCTACCACCTGTTTATCATTCACATTTATTTTAAACGGCATACGCTTGTTTTTTGCCACTTCAAAGTAAGCCTCCCCAATTAGTGTAACTTTTCTTTCAATTCCGGTAAAAGTGATTGGGAAGGTTAGCGACGAAGAAGAGTTTAACCAAACCTTAGTACCATCGGGCAGTACCACGTCATACTTGCCCCCTCGCGGAATGGTAATGGTGGTTAAGGCATTACCCTTTAATTGCTCATTGTTTTCTCCGTCATTTTTGATAATTAAACCATTTCCGGATTTAGATATGGCTACGCTGCCTTGCTTACTTAATACACCATTTGCGGCGTTATCAAGCACTATCTGTTTTCCGTTTGATAGTGTTAAAACAGCTCTATTGGAGCCGGGTGGAATATCATTTTCTATTACTTTAGTCCTCTTGGCGATGTATGATACCGGCTTTACACGGTTTAAACTAATAAAAAACAGGCTAATGGATATAAATAACAATACAGCTGCTGCTGCCGCAAATTGCCACCTATATCTATTTATAACAGGTATTTTTTGTTGATGAATACTTTTTTGCAATTTGTTACGCAATAATAACCGTATGTGATCCTCATCGCCCTTGGTACTTTTATTCCACAGATCATCAGTCAATCCAGCCTTATCCTGGTAGTTTTTTATCAGTAACTCTTCCTCGGGGCTACAGTTCCCTTTTAAATATTTCTCGCACAGAGAAAGATATTGTTCTTCGGTCATCAATCAGGGTACGTATGGGTTTAATATTGGGTTATATAAGTATAGATACATATGGATGCGACAACACACATAAAAACAAAAAAAATATTTTTGCTTTAGTATGCAATCCATGAAAGGATTGGGATAATAATTAAGAACTCCGGTTAAAAAGTTTATTAACTGATTTTTAATCCATAGCTTTATGTTACCAATTGTATGCTCAACCAAAGTTTAACAGATCCCGAATTAATTGGGGCAATGCTTCAGAATGACGAAAAAGCGTTTAATCAACTTTTTGAACGCTATTGGTCGCGTGTTTATACAGTTGCCTACCGATATGTTAAAGACGAAGAAGCATGCCTGGAAATAACCCACGATATTTTTTTGAATATTTGGAACAAGCGGCATGAGTTAAATATAAACTCTTTTAAAAACTATGTAATTACCGCTGCCAGTTATCATGGTATCCGCAAAAAGCAAACACTCAAAGCCGCCCCAATTCACTATGTAGAAGATTATGAAAATAGCGAAGATGACGCCTATGCACTTAATCAACTTTCGGAAATAAATGAAGGTGAAACAAAAATATGGGAAACCGAATTTGATTCGACGATTGACACTTTATTAAATGACCTGCCCAAAAGATGCCGCGAAATTTACAAAATGAGCAGAAAAGACAATTTGTCTATCACTGAGATCTCGGCCCGGTTAAATATCTCTAAACGCACGGTTGAAAATCAGCTCACCAATGCCCTTAAGCACCTGCGCACCTCGTTAAAATACATGCTTATCATTATTATAATAGCAAGTTGGTAACAAAACTTAACGGACTGCCGTTCACTTAAACCGAAATTATTTAACTCCAATTACCTGCTAATGGCCTTTTGCTTTATAAAAAGTTACGCCTAAAGGAGTTAATGCGGTTAATTATATATCATCGACCAATGAAAAAATTAAAAGAGAATTTGCCAATAACTTTATAGCTACCAAAATCACATATGGTTTAAATCAATTTCCTATATTTGCGCAAATGCTCCCGTAGTTCAACGGATAGAATTATGGTTTCCGGTACCATCGATATGAGTTCGAATCTCGTCGGGAGCACTAAATGTTCGCAAGTACCGAAACACTTGCGAACATTTTACTTTCTTTTACAGTAGACGGCGAACTTACGATCTGCTAAGCTAAAATTCTGCAATACGAGCTATTGTTATGATCAGAGAGAAACGGCTCCTTCCGTCCCCAGACTGGACATAACTTGTCAGATCAAATGCGCCTACTGARCATTCTTTAATACTTTAGCAAAAGTATAGATAACCTAAATATCAATATGTTAAGATTATATTTGGACGATAGGCGGCCGAAAAGCGACTTATTTACTTAGTACTTACTTGAATTCGTTTAAAGAATTTTCTTACTCAAGAATACAAACCATACATTATTTTTCATCATCATTATATTTTAAATCCCTTACAACGTGTTCGCCAGGATAGATCTCTTGAATTTTTGTAGAGGCAGCAGTGATCTCGATTAACAAAGGTGTTAACGATATATTCAGTTCCCGAATTTTAGCAATAGTAACAGATTCAATTTTTGATTTCGTGTAACGCCTGCTATTGATAACGGCATTCATACCGCTCATATAAGGATTGTGTGCAATAAAATCCCGGTAGTCGCGAATATCTTTATTATAAGTTTTATAAAGACTATTGAAGAATGTTAGGAGGTCCAATATTGCTTCATCCTGTTCTTGAGTAGAAGACAATATCATTATGATAAATGATATTCTTTCCCGAAGACTTTGCTTATGGATACTGTCAATTGAGTATCCAACATCGTCTTTGAAATTAGCATTTACACTCGCCAAAGCATATACTATTTGTTCAATACAATAATTGATTTGAAATTCAAAAGTGTTAGCCTTTGATACAAATTCTCCAATTACAGCATAATGTTCTTTAAGTTCTGAATCTCCCATGCGGTTTATAAGGTTATTTTGTTAGCATAGTTGCGGATAAATCTGCTGTAAAGGTAGGAAATGTTATCTCCTACTCGATTATACTCGAATATATTCCTATCTGAAAATAACTTAAATCTAAGAAGCTGTTTAAATTTGATCCAATAATGTTTTATAGGTCCGAGAAACACATATCCAGCCGTCATTGCTGTAAGGCACGAAGCAATCTTTACGTATGCAGGTCGATCATGCATATGCCAGACTGTTCTTTTCTCTCTGTATAGCTTAGAGATTGCTTCATGCCTACCCATGACAAGTTGTAGAATCCCAGACTTACGAAGTAATAAACTTCGTAAGTCTTTCGCCGATTTGTCATTTACCCTTCAGAGTTACCGGATTTTAGCTTTCGCAATGACGATCTATTTGTCTATTTTTAAACAGTTTCTAAGATTTTAATTTCTTTCATTTGATTTAAGCATTTTATGATTAGACCAAACTGTTCTCTGGTATTGAATGAGCGCCAATAAACTCATCCGGGAAGCTGATATACTTCAACTTTAGCTCATCTTCTATCTGCCTGATCGCTTTAACCGTTTTCATGAACGAGTCGGGGGTTACAGAAATGGTATCAATTCCTTCTTCAACCAGGAACTGGGCAAAATCCGGAAAATCAGATGGACCCTGGCCGCAGATCCCCACTTTTACTTTCATTTCTTTAGCTACACGTATCAGGAAAGAGATCATCATTTTTACAGCCTCATTACGCTCATTATATAAACCGGCCACCAGTGATGAATCCCGGTCGAGCCCCAATACCAATTGGGTAAGGTCATTTGAGCCGATAGAAAATCCATCAATATGCGCCGCGAATCGCCTGGCTAAAATCACGTTTGACGGAACCTCGGCCATTAAAAAAACCTCCAGCTTGTTTTCGCCTCTCTTTAAGCCAAAACTATCCATGGTATTGTAAACCATAAGCAATTCATTAACCGTACGGCAAAAGGGTATCATCACCACAACATTATCCAGGCCCATCACCTCCCGTACTTTTTTTATGGCTTTGCATTCCATCCCGAAAGCTTCCTTGTACACCTCAGAATAGTAACGTGATGCGCCCCGCCAGCCAATCATCGGATTTTCCTCTACCGGCTCAAAGTATTTACCTCCCGGCATATTGAAATACTCATTAGTCTTAAAATCCGAAAATCTCACAATCACCTTATTAGGGTAAAAGGCGGCTGCAATTTTTGCAATACCGTATGACAGCTTTTCAATAAAAAACGCTTCGCCGTTTTCATAACCCTTTGTTACACCGGCAATATGTTCGGTTAAGGCAGTATCGTTTAGCTGCTCGTGCTTAAGCAAAGCCATGGGATGCACCTTGATATAGTTGTTGATGATAAATTCTTCCCTGGCCAAACCAACACCTTTATTGGGGTAATGCGCATAATGAAAAGCCATATCCGGCGATGCCACATTCATCATTACCGGTGTGGTAGTTTCCGGAAGGTCTTTGAGACTATGTTCCACTTTATCAAAAGAAATGATGCCTTCATATATAATACCAGCCTCTCCTTCGGCACAGGACACTGTTATCACCTGGCCGGTTTTCAACAGATCGGTGGCATTTTCGCACCCGACTATTGCAGGAACCCCTAATTCGCGGGCCACTATGGCAGCATGGCATGTGCGGCCGCCTTTATTGGTGATGATGGCCGCCGCTTTTTTCATTACAGGCTCCCAGTCCGGATCGGTCATATCGGTAACCATGATATCCCCGGGCTGAAAATTTATCTCATGGATATTTTGTTTTTCAAGGCCTTCCAGTAAATGCACTCTTCCGGATGCTATTTTGTCGCCTACGGCTATACCCTTCAATACAACTTTTTCATGCCGGTTGTCATCATTAATCTTAAATTCGATAATGGAGCCAACCTCCCTGCGGGAATGTATCGTTTCGGGCCTGGCCTGTACAATAAAAAGCTGCCCCGATAAGCCATCAACCGCCCATTCCACGTCCATAGGACACCATTTGCCTTTGAGTGCCGAATAATAATCTTCTATGATTACGACCCATTTACTCAATTGCAGTACTTGTTCGTCTGTTAGGCAAAAGCGCTCAGCATCGGCTTTATCGGTTTTTATCACCTGTATTCTTTCAGCTGCACTACTACCGTAAATCATCTTCTGGTGTTTACTGCCCAGCTTTTTTTCAATAATTGACTGGAAACCCATTTTGAGTAAAGGCTTGAACACAATAAATTCATCGGGGCTGATGGAGCCTTGTACAATCATTTCTCCAAGCCCGTATGAACCGTTGATGATTACGGCATCCTTAAAGCCACTTTCGGTATCCAGTGAAAAAGCTACACCCGACACCCCCTTATCAGACCGGACCATTTTTTGAATGCAGACCGATAAGCCGATCAAAAAATCATCATAGCCAAACATCTTCCGGTAACTGATAGCCCTATCGGTAAACAGGGAGGCAAAGCAATTTTTTATGGCAATTAAAAGATCTTCTTCGCCGCTTATATTTAAATAGGTATCCTGCTGACCTGCAAACGACGCATCGGGCAAATCCTCGGCTGTAGCAGATGACCTGACAGCGACATCAACATCGGGCTGATCATATTGTGCACAGAGGTTTACATAGCCTTCGGCGATCCGGGCTTTCAGATCCTGCGGAAACAGACCATCCTGAATTAGCTCACGGATACTTGCACCACATTGCATTAATTCCTGCATATCATCCACGTTGGTGCCTGCAACAATTTGTTTTATTCTTTCGTCCAGTTTATTTGAAGTGATAAAATGATAGTAGGCTGCAGCAGTTATAATGAAGCCGTCGGGAATATTTATCCCAAACCCGCTCAAATTTTGAAGCATCTCGCCCAAAGAGGCATTTTTGCCGCCAACAGTTTCAATATCGTTAATCGAAGCCTCGGTTAATTTCAGGATAAATTTTGCTGTTTCCATAAATATTTCGTTTAATCAAAACTACTTATCTAAAAAAAGCCTTCATTTGTAAATAATAATAAAAAATGATACTATATTAACCTATATTCTTTAATATATTCAAATTAAGGTTAGCATAATATAATGAAAACTATATTCTACCCATTTTTTAAAGAGAATACGAATTCTTTCAACGTTGTGGAAAGTAAGTTGTACCATGCGTTCAACGATTTTCATTATCATGCGGAGCTTGAATTGATCTATATAGCGGAAGGAGAGGGTACCTTGCTGATTGGCGATCAGTTTGAACAGGTTAAGGCCAATACCTTGATCTTAATAGGCGGGAATGTACCACACATGTTTAAGTTTGACACGTTCAGGTTTCAGAATGAATTGATGAACCGGGGGAAGATTTCAATTCCGTTAAGGCTTATTACCTTACATTTTGACCCGCATACCTGGGGAGAAAGTTTTTTAAACCTGCCGGAGAATGAAACATTGAACCAGCTATTTGCCGACTGTCAAAGAGGAATGACGATACAAAGCCACGATCAGGAACTTGTAAAGGACATGATGGTGATGATAATGAATACACCTGCCTATGAACATTTTTCGTTGCTGATCAAACTCTTTACAACCATCGCCACCAGCAAAACTTCCCGGTTTTTAACCGAACGGCCGGATAAACATGCCTATAATAAGATTGATGAACAGCGACTATCCAAGATCTATATATACACGCTGAATAATTTTACAAAAACGATCAAACTGAAAGACGTAGCAGACATCATCTACATGTGTCCGAACGCTTTTTGCCGCTATTTTAAATTGCGGACCAATAGAAGCTATTTTGAGTTCCTGATGGAAGTAAGGATCAATTATGCCTGCAAGCTGCTGCGCGAAAAGGATTTTAGCACAGTGGTGATCTGTTATAATTCAGGATTCGGAAACCTTTCTAATTTTAACCGGCATTTCAAAGCTTTAACAGGGAAAACGCCTTTGGAATATCGAAGAAACTTTTCATCGCAAATAAGGCCATTACATAAGTTCGTCCATTTAGTAAAAAACTGACTCATAGTTTTCTGAAAACCGAAACCTGTTAAAAATAAAAAGCCGCCTCATGTTAATGATGAGACGGCTTTTTCTTATTAAGAATCAACAGGTTAAGAAACATAAAAGCTTTCAGGCTTCTCCCCTATATCCATATTCCTTTTTTTATTTCCCTTCTGTAGTCAGAGGGCTAAACATTAAACCTGAAATGCATTATGTCGCCATCCTGTACTATGTAGGTTTTACCTTCAATGCCCAGCTTACCATTTTCTTTTATGGTAGCCTCAACACCGTTGTATTTTACAAAATCATCGTATTTAGTAACCTCGGCGCGGATAAAACCTTTTTCAAAATCGGTATGGATAACACCAGCCGCCTGTGGCGCGGTAAAGCCCTGTGTAATTGTCCAGGCGCGTACTTCCTGCACACCTGCGGTAAAATAGGTAGCCAGGTTAAGTAAACGGTAAGCAGCTTTGATCAGCTTGTTAACGCCCGATTCTGTTAAACCCAAGTCGTTCAAAAACATCTGGCGTTCCTCATATGATTCAAGTTCGGCAATCTCGGCTTCTATTTGTGCCGATATGATCAGCACTTCGGCTTTTTCATCAGCAACGGCAGCTTTCACTTTTTCAACATAAGCGTTACCGGTACTTACAGATCCTTCATCAACATTACAAACGTACATTACGGGTTTGGCAGTAAGTAACCATATATCAGCAATGTATTCTTTATCCTCTTCGGCCACCGGGGCAGTACGGGCCGATTTACCCGAAAGCAAGTGATTTTTATAAACGGTTAAAACATCAAAGGTTTTTTTTGCCTCTTTGTCGCCCCCGGTTTTGGCCATTTTTTCAACCTTTTGGATCTTTTTCTCAATTGAATCCAAATCTTTCAACTGCAATTCGGTATCAATGATCTCTTTATCGCGAATAGGATCTACAGAACCGTCAACGTGTATCACGTTATCATTATCAAAGCAACGCAAAACGTGGATAATAGCGTTTGTAGCACGTATATTGGCCAAAAACTGGTTACCCAAACCCTCGCCTTTGCTGGCCCCCTTCACAAGGCCGGCAATATCAACAATTTCGATAACGTTGGGCACAATGGCCTTTGGTTTAACTATCTCGGTAAGCGTTGTTAAGCGCTCATCCGGCACAGTAATTACGCCTACGTTTGGCTCAATAGTGCAAAACGGAAAATTTGCCGCCTGCGCCTTGGCATTTGATAAGCAATTAAAAAGCGTTGATTTGCCCACATTTGGTAAACCCACTATCCCACATTGTAAACCCATTCTTTAAAGTTGATTAAGTTGATTGGTGAATGTTGATTAAGTTAAAAAAAGGGAGATTATGCAAGCTTTTAACTAACCTAATCAACTATTTACCCCAATCAACCACTCACCCAAAATTCCCGCAAAGATAACAGAAATTTTTGCCTAATAATTTGAAAAAATAAACGACTTTTGCCGTCGTTTAAAAAACGGAAAACGGTTTATAATAAGATGTAAAAAACGAGGGCTTTTTATGGAAGAGATGGTTGAGCAAATAGAATTACTACTGGAAAAGGAAGACAATACCGAATTACAGGAATATTTGAACAACCTTAATATATCGGATGTTGAAGAGCTGATTGATGAACTTCCTGAACATGGCCCCCTTTTTATCGAGATCCTTTCCCTTAATCGTGCCGTTAACGTGTTCCGGATATTGGATTTCCCAACGCAGGAACGTATTATCAAAAAGCTTTCGGGTCAAAAAGTTGAAGAACTTATAAATGAGCTCCCTCCCGATGACCGCACATCCCTTTTTAGTGAATTGCATGGTGATGCCGTTCAAAAACTAATCCTGCATCTATCGCCCGAAAACCGCAAGGAAGCACTATCGCTTTTAGGGTATGAAGAAGACAGCGTTGGCCGTTTGATGACGCCGGATTACATTGCCGTAAAAAAAACATGGGATGTTACCCGCGTATTATCACACATCCGTCGTTACGGTAAAAACTCCGAGACGATTGATGTAATTTATGTTATAGATGAAAACGGCCAGTTGCTGGATGATATCCGGATTCGCGAGATATTGCTGGTGAAACCCGAAACAAAGGTAAACGACCTGATGGATGGCCGCCTGATTGCCCTGAGTGCCAGTGATCCGCAGGAAGAAGCTATCAATATTTTCAGGATGAACAACCGCACAGCACTACCCGTGGTTGATAAGGAAAATATTTTGCTTGGCATAGTCACCATTGATGACATTTTATGGATAGCTAACGAAGAGTATACAGAAGATATTCAAAAGATAGGTGGTACCGAAGCGTTGGATGAACCATACCTGGATATTAATTTATTCCTGCTGGTAAAAAAACGCGTTGGCTGGCTTATCATTCTGTTCCTTGGCGAAATGCTTACCGCAACCGCGATGGGCTTTTTTGAAAAATCAATTGCTAAAGCTGTTGTGCTGGCCTTGTTTATCCCGCTTATTATATCAAGCGGTGGTAACAGTGGTTCGCAGGCATCAACCCTTATTATACAGGCCATGGCATTAGGCGAAGTTACTGTGACCGACTGGTGGCGGGTTATGCGCCGCGAACTGCTATCGGGCCTTATGCTGGGATTAACACTCGGACTGATAGGCTTCATGCGTATATACATCTGGACATTATTTTCGCCTATTTATGGCCCGTACTGGATGCTCGTTGGCTTAACTGTAGGCTGTGCCCTGGTAGGTGTGGTTTTATGGGGATCATTAGCCGGATCAATGCTCCCGTTGATATTAAAAAAACTGGGGGCCGACCCCGCCACCTCATCCGCACCGTTTGTGGCTACACTGGTTGATGTTACCGGCCTTATTATTTATTTTACAGTTGCGGTAATTTTAATGAAGGGCACCCTCCTTTAGGGATAAAATTGCCAGGGTATTACTTAGTTTGATCATACTAAACCTTAAAACTAAATAGGTTTAAAACAAAGAAACCCCGCCAAAAGCAGGGTTTTCTTGTAATATTAGTTTAGTGGTTGTTCAGTGTTATATCTCGAATGAGAAATCTTCATCGGCAGCTGCTTTGGCAATTTCGGCGTTTTCGCTGTATTCGTAGCGTTTTTCAACAACGTCCTGGTTTGCCTTAATGTAGTCAACAGTATCTTTTAACCCTTCGGCAAATTTTTCAAAATCTTCTTTATATAAAAATATCTTGTGTTTTATAAAAACACCATCCTCCAAACGTTTCTTGCTTTCTGTTATAGTAACATAGTAGTCGTTTGATCGGGTTGCTTTTACATCAAAAAAATATGTCCTCTTCCCGGCTCTCACCTTCTTTGAAAATACCTCTTCCCGCTCTCTATTGTCAAAATCTCCCATAATGAATATACCAGTAATTAGTTTTGGTTGGCATAAATATAAATAAAATTTCAAACTGCAAGTATTTTATTGAATTTTATTGCGCATTTTAAAACAAAACAGGCAATTCCCTGTGTCTGATTTTAATTATTAAGCGTCCTGCTCTTCTTCAAGCAGTTGTTTTTCGTACAGATCAAAGTAGGTACCCTTAAGCTGCATCAGGTATTCGTGGTTGCCGTGCTCTACAATTTGGCCTTTGTCCATTACCAGTATCTTATCGGCATTTTTTATGGTTGATATGCGGTGCGAAATGATAATACTCGTTTTACCCTGCATCACGCGGCCCAGGTTATTCAGTATCTCTTCCTCGGTACGGGTATCCACTGCCGAAAGGCAATCATCAAATATCAGGATCTGTGGATGTTTAAAAATGGCCCTCGCTATTGATACACGCTGCTTTTGACCTCCGGATAGCGTTACACCGCGCTCCCCTATCAGGGTTGTAAAACCGTGTTCCAGTTCCATAATGTTATTATAAACAGCGGCATCCTTAGCAGCCTGCTCCACACCCKGCAAATCAAGCACATCGGCACTGAAGGCTATATTATTGGCTATGGTATCCGAGAACAGGAAAACCTCCTGCGGCACAAAGCCAATCTGCGACCGGTAGCCCTCCAGGTTAAATTGCAGTAAAGGGATGTTATCAGCAGTTATTTCGCCGCCGGTGACATCGTACATCCGCATTACCAAATTGGCAATAGTTGATTTACCCGAACCGGTACGACCAATAATTGCCACCATTTGCCCCGGATCAACCTTAAAGGAAACATTTTTTAAAGCCTGTATGCCGGTATCCGGGTAAGTAAATGATACATTATTAAACTCAAGCGCGCCTTTAAGGGTATGTACCGGCGCTTTGGTTGAAATAATTTCGGGCTGCTGTTGCAAAAACTCGTTGATCCGTTTTTGTGAGGCCGCCGCGCGCTGGATGAGTGAAGTTACCCAGCCCAAAGAGATCACCGGGAAGGTAAGCATATTTAAATACACAATAAACTCGGCAATGTTACCCGATGTAATGTTTCCCTTCATTACCTCAACCCCGCCAACGTACATGGTAATTACGTTGCTTAAACCCACCAGCAATAGCATAATAGGATAAAACAAAGCCTGCACCCTCGCCAAAGCCATGGAGTGGGTTTTATAGTTCTCACTTTCGGTGGCGAAGTTTTTACGAACAAAACCTTCACGCACGTATGATTTGATGACCCTGATGCCCGAAAAATTTTCCTGCACAAAGCTGGACAGGCCCGATAAGCGCTGCTGAATCTGCTCGCTGCGGTAATTGATCACGTTGTTTACATAGTAAATGATGCCCGCCAGTATGGGCAGCGGCAATACCGAAAAAATGGCCAGCCTTACATTCACCGTAAGCATGGCGTATATCACCAGGATAAACAGCACCACCGTATTTATGGTATACATAATACCCGGCCCCAGGTACATACGTACACGACTTACATCCTCGGTAACGCGGTTCATCAGATCGCCGGTATTGTGGCGGCGGTAAAAGGCCAGGGAGAGGCGCTGGTAATGACTATAAATTTCGTTCTTCAGATCGTACTCAATATGGCGCGACATGAGGATGATGGTTTGCCGCATAAAAAACAGAAAAAGCCCCCTCAGCAGGGCCAACAGCAATACCAACACGCCGAAGAGCATCAGGCTGCTGCCAAAAATATCATAGATCATGCCCTGGCGGTTAAAACCCGCGAAAAGCTGGTAAGCGCCAATGTTTTCGGTAACCAGGTCAAAGGCTACGCGGATAACCTGGGCGGGCAGTACGCCAAAAACATTGGATATAATTACAAACAGCACACCGGGAATTAATCGCCAGCGGTATTTGTAAAAGAATTTATTGAGGTACGCGAGGTCTTTCATAAAGCCGAAAGTCTGGAGTTTTAAGTCCGTAGTCAAAAGTATTAAAATTTGGGAGGATTGTTGGTGAGGGAAAGTAAACCGGGTGTAAGAAAAAAAATTGGTGGGATTTTAGGCCGCGGTTAAGCCAACCCGTTCCCGGCAAAATATGTTTAGTTAAGTTCAAAAAAATGGACAATAATTGATATTAAAGAATAGAAATTGTTAGAAAAATCGAGAAAAATATACAAATATTACATGATGCATTTTTTAATCCGGATTGCTACCGTTGCCTGCCTTTCGGCGCTGTGTTTTTGTCTTCTTCGATCACTCAGGCACTCCCTGAAAAGCACCTTTGGGATACCATGCTATCCGATGGGTGAAAACAAACAAATCTGATTCCTATTAAACTAAATAGTTACGGGTATGCCGCGCTCCTGGCCGGCGCTGCGTACTCACTCCAAATGAGTAATAATCATCTACTGACAAAGTAGTGTCACCATAGGTATGGCAGGGGTTGCGTAACTTTGTTTGTATCCCGGTAGTAAGAGACAAACCGACCTCAAGCCGCGAAGTACTTAAMCATCCCAATGATTTCACCAAATTAAAATGATTAACTATACTACAGGCCACCATTTTTTAAATCACTATTCTTTACTTTATTCTCGTGTAATTTTCCATTAGATTTCTTTCCGAACACATAGGAAGCTCTCAACTGAAAAGTCCTTAAATTAATATCATTTGCGGTTCGTTGACTAAATCCGGGACCGGAGGTATAGGAGTTGAATTTACCCCCAAGTCGAAAGGGATCATCAATTGCAAATGAAACGATGCACTTACGATTAAATAAAGATTTACTAAGACCAACATTGTTGGAAAATGAACCCGGGGATTTTCCTTGCAGGGTGATTTGACGGGAAAAGTAATTCATCGATACATTCAAATTTAAAGTAGGCGTTAATGATGCAGAGTTTCTAAAGCTGGCATAGTAATTATACCCATCATTTGAGGTTTGGCTGTTACTGATGTAATATTTTTCGGCTGTAAAGCTCAGATTTAGATTGTCCTTTTTAAATGGAACAGTTGAAAAAAATAAACTACCGCTATACGAATGGGAAGCTCCCGCATTACTGTAGCTTGTAATTAATACGTCATCCGGGGTAGAAGATACGAAAGAGGATATTGCATTATTATCTTTCGTATAATCAACAGACAGGTCTATATAACTTTTTCCTATTGACTTTGAATAGTCAAGCCCTATTTGATGGGTTATCTCGGGATTTAAATGAGGGTTTCCCGTGGTGATGTTTTGAGGGTCTAAAGGATTTAAATACGGATTTAGATAAAAGATGCCGGGCCTTTGTATTTTTTCAGAATAAGATAGCTTTACCTGCTGGTCGTCGTCAATTTTATACAGCATATTAGCGCTTGGAAAGAGGTTGGAATAATTATAATTTGACCTATCTTCAGACAACGCAGTTTTGGTAACTGTGGATTCGTTTCTCAAGCCCAGCTGGATGCTTAATTTTGATATATTAAATGAATAAAGGCCATATACGGCATAGATCGTTTGATTGTATTTAAAGGTATTTATTGGCTGAGCAGCAGACTTTAACAGGCTATCCGAATATTCGCTATTATTATTCCTTACTATCGCCTTGGAACCGATTTCCAATTTTGACCGGTCTTTAAATTGTTTGCTAAAGTTAACCTGGTAGGTCACTTCTTTAAACGTTTCATTATTCAGATATTCATTCTTTTGTAGTTGGGTTGAATATGGCGAATTTTTTGACGCGATTAAGTCATCATCCACTTTAAGTTGGTTAAACAACACCGCAAAATTAATTGAGCTTTTCGATTTTTTAAACTCGTGGTTATAATTCAGCTCGCCATACCCTCCATATCTTTTAATGTGATCAAAAGTTGAAAGCAAATAATTTCCCGATGAATCTGCTTGATTGGAGTCGGTGTATTTGGAATTAAAGTTCTTTTTGAAAACGTACTCATATAAGTTAACCGCGCCGCCAATTTTGTTTAATGAATCAATCTCATAATCAGCTGTAACGTTTCCGAAATGAAAGAACTGATTGTTTTTTACCTTGCCTTCCTGGGATTGTTCACCGGCCGCTCTTTGGATGGAGCTTTCCATATTGCCGCTATTAGTCAGTTTTGTTAATGAATAAGTGGCGGCAATGTTCAACTTCGACTTTTTGATATTTATATTTACCAGGCCGTTGGCTCTATCGTATATTCCTCCTCCGGCCAATATCGTTACATCATAGCCATCAAGTTTGCTTTTCTTGGTGACTATATTAATTATAGAAACACCGTCTGCATCATATTTAGCCGGGGGATTAGTGATAATCTCAATATTGGAGATACTACTGGCAGGTAATCCTTTGATCACGTCGACCGGTACCGGTTTATCGTTGAGATATATTTTAACTCTGGACTTTCCGCGTAAGAATATTTGACCGTTTTGCCCCACGCTTAACAGTGGGGTTTTGTTCAAAACATCAGCCATGGTTATAGAACTTTGGATGGTCGCAGGATCTGGGTTAAATACGATCCTGTCTATTTTATTCTCTATTACCGGCTTTTTACTTTCAATCTTAACTTCGTTAAGGAGTTTTGTAGTCGATTGAATATAAACCATGCCGAGATCTATATCATGGCCGGTTGGTTTGATGGGCACTTTTCTTTCAGCATATCCCAGTGTCCGAACAATCACCACGCATTCTTTTTGTTGAATTTGAGCAAACGAAAATGTTCCATTTTCTGCAGTAAATGATTTAACCGGAGCAGCTTTTGTCGCACTTGTCATTAGTTCAATAGTTGAGTATGATACCGGAAGTTTGGTAAGTGAATCAATCACAACCCCACGAACAGTAATAACGGAATCTGCGTGCTGGCAAAACCCCGAAAACGATTTACAAAGCAAGCAGAGCAAAATAATGACCTTGAAGCAGGAAATATTAAAAATCTTCACTTGTTTAATCATTGGTGATACCTTTAGTAATTTTTTGTTGAGCTAACTTATTATAAAAGACAAACGCTACGGCAGCAAATGCAGAAAGAGAAAAATTAACAATGATGTGCTGCGAATAACTTAAAAAGCTAAAAATAAATCCGCAACCACATGGTTTATTAAATTGGTATTCCATAAGCAGGAATAACAGATAAAATCCGAACAGGCTTAATAAAAAACTTGAGAATAAAAAACCGAGGCCATTAAGCTCATTGAAGAACAAGCAAATTAAGATCACCGTTTCCGAAAAAATTGTCAGATACGCAATCAACATTATATAGTTTGGCGGGATTAGTGGTGAAAGAAAAAGCTGGTGTTTAAATTCCTCGAAATCCGACAATTTACTGATCAAGGTCATTGAAAATATAAACAGTATAATGTATTTTAAAATATTTATTGATGTTTTCATTAGAGATTGCTGATTTTGTAACACACTAATTTATCCTTGTACAACACATACAGCCTGTTGTTAAGGAGGCAGATTTTCCCTGGGTTTATACCATTAATTTCGGGCAGTATAAAACTGCCGTAATACTTGCAGTCATTTACACTGTACAAATCCGTATAAAAGCCGATTTGCCTGGTTGACATCTTTTGCTGGAAATTACTCAGGACGTATACAAATCTGCGATCGGCAGCAGCGCCGAAGTTTACAATTTTTACACCTCCGTCATAAGTTGCCCAGCCCCCTTCAGAAACTTTGACCAATGGTAATGGTACGTCATCGACTGTTTTTGTGAATTTTACCCGTCCGGCCGAATCTATTGCCGTTAGCCTATTATAGAAATAATTAATAAAATAGGAGTTTGTACCATTAGAAACAAAAAAGCCATCGTATAATAATCCGTTGTAATCTGACTGTGGTATCAACTTAACGATCCTGGAACTGTCGTTTTTCCCAAGTTCGATAGATTTATAAACATTGAAGTGTTGTTTGTTTTTCCAAACGTCAATGGTTTCCGTTATTATTTTCCGGTTGGACAGGAATAACACCCTGAAGAGTCTCTCTGTCGATTTAATCCGGGTAGCCGTTTTGTTTTGAAGATTTACAAAACTCACTGATTGGTTTTTAGAATCGGCAATTACTATGGAATTGGCCCGGGGATAATAATTAATGATATGCTGATATTGCCCAATCGAGTCCCCCCGTCCGCCAACAACATCTACAAGGTTTGCTTTTTCATCCAAAATATGTATTTGGTTGTTGGGTAATGCGAGTAGATACAAATGATTACCGTAGACCTTTAATTCTTCCGGGTGAAACGAAAAATGTTTTTCAAAGACTTTGGATATCATTACATTTAATAACTTCCGATGGCCGCTCTTTGAAATTTGAAAGTTGCTTTTAACTGCGCTATTTAAAAATAATATGACCAAGAATGATAATAAATAGGAAAAGAGGATAACTGATAGTATGTATTTTTTGTTGAAAAACGATTTCATGACGTTTAAATAAAAAATAAGAGAATGTTAGTTGATAACATTCTCTTATAAATTCGATTAAATCCAATATAATTATTGGCTTTGTTAACTTAGATTATTGATCTAAGCCCTTTTGATAAATTGTTCCATCCGGACCGGTAGCGCATTCCTGACCTGAACCCGGGCATGTTGGGGCCACAACTGATGCATTGGCGTGAGTGTTAAAAGATGATGCAAGGCCCGCTAATAATAATACTGCGATAAATAGACGTTTAGTTTTCATAAAAATGTTTTTTTTAATTTTGATCCAAATTAATCGCATCCGGTGAACCTTATAAATTTACTACACCAATTCAATTTTTGTAAGGACGAATTTAGGTTTTGTATGTAATAAAATAAGGGCACTAAAGGTAACCGGTTCAAATCCCCAACCGAATACTTTATCAGCTGAATGTAATTTCACATTGCCTAGTATCATTTTTTAGAATAAGGCTGATAAATATTATTGTTAAAATAAACGTTCTTTACGCCTTATTATAATAATGAATACTTTAAAATTTGGTTCAGAAATATTTGTGCGGGTAGCCAGCAGAACGTTCCATAATTTCAAACATGAGAACCTGAATCAATTACTAAAGGACAAAAGCTTTCAGTCTGCAATTTATTTCGCCTCTGAAAGCCTTTTTAAGGAATTGGAAAAATTTGGGTTCGATTACCATTCATTGAACGAGAAGGCTAAATTTAGTGTAGAAAAATATTATAACCGCACTTGTTTCCGTTCAACTCCGTTCGCTTTATTTGCTTCTGTAGGCACTGCCGCCTGGAAAAATAAGCCTTCCCCGGTACTAAAGGCATTGAACCCCGAGGTAAATATCTTACCGGATTTTAACATCGTAAGGAGTTTGAACAAGGCAATTCAGCATACAAGTAGAAAGGAAATTATTTTCACTGCCAATAATACTATTTATCAAACTGGTTCAAATTTTAGGTTTTTGAACGGGAACAGAAATATTGATAATGGGCAGCCTGATTTCAAGATCTATTCATTCAAAGGCAACCTAACCATTAGTAAGGTATTGCAATATTGTAGTCACGGTCGTTCCCGTACTCAAATAATCGATTTTTGTGCGCCGATTATTGAAGATACGGAGTTATTCATCGATGAACTTATTGCCTCCAATATCTTGGTTTCCGATGAAGAACCCTGCGCTATCGGGGATCCTGTTTTTTTACGGGATCAGTTGTTCGCTGCAGTCGGGCTTCCCCAGGCAGGAGAAATGGATGTTCAGCTTGCCAGGAACATTTATACGACCACCCATCGTCTCGAAAATCTTCCTCTGGACGATATAATTAACCTCAAATGGCCGTTAGGCCTGGTCCCTTCATGCGGACAGTTTTATGTTAACTCTTCGGTAGCTTTTAAAGGTGGAATAAATACAGATCAGCAGCCTAAACTGCTCGAAGGAATAATGGCTTTAGCCAGGCTCATACCTGAAATGGAAAACCAGGCACTTCAAAAGTTCAAAGAACAGTTTAAGCAACGATTTGATAATCAGGAAGTATTGCTGCTCCTTGCCTTGGATCCAGACACAGGTATAGGTTATTCGAATATGGAAAAAAGCGTCTACAGCAATGAGCTGCTGGAAGGGATAACGTTTGATGAAAGTAAAAAGTCAAATTGTATAAACTGGTCTCCTTTACAATCTTTATTGATCAATAAATTAGCCGGCGCCGGGCCATATGGTAAAATAGAAATCACTGATGTGGATTTGGCAAGCTTTGGCGCTTCGGATGGGATTATTTTCCCTCCCAGTTTTTCCGTCTTATTTACAAAAGCGGGTGACCAGGTTGTCCTTGAACGTGTTGGCGGAAGTTCAGCCGCTACACTTGCTGGTCGTTTTTCGCTATTTAATGATGATTTATTGCGGTATAACAAAGAGATTGTAACACATGAAGAAAAAACTAACGATGAAGTGCTTTTTGCAGAAATAGCTTGTCCGGTTGAGCCCCGCGTTGCTAATATTGTTACAAGAGGAAACACCTACCGGTATCAAATACCCTTGCTTCAACCATCCAAGGTGAATCCGGAGCATCAGATAGCTCCYAATGATTTATATATTTCAATAGTAAATGATAAAATCATTTTAAGGTCGAAAAGCCGGAACAAAGTTATTATCCCCAGATTCAGTTCCGCATACAATTACACCCGGCATGACCTGGCGATTTTTAGATTTTTATGTGATCTTCAGTTTCAATCTATCAAAGTAGATTTAACCTTGGATTTAGCCACTTTGCTACCAGACTTAAGCTTTTATCCAAGGGTAACCTATAAAAACTGCATTATCCATAGCGCGGCATGGGCGTTAAATAACAGTATACGTACCGACATTTTAAATAGCCGTTACCCTTTAAAAAGACTGAAGGAATATTTTTCTGAGGTATCAATACCGCAGCTGTTTGTTCTAATCTCCGGGGACAACTCCTTATTAATTGACCAGGAATCAGAACAKTCGCTTTCTTTTTTTTTAAAATGCATCCGGCAAAGTAAATTTAAAATCATGCTTAAAGAAACGTTCATTACCACAAACTCAATTGTAAATGATAGTGAAGGTAATCCGCTTGCAAATGAAATGATCGCCAGTATATTAAATTACCGCCCATCTTATGCTGCTCCTGATTTAATTCCAGTGAAAAAGCCTGTAAAAATCCAACGAAGCTTTTTACCTGGGGATAAATGGCTATACTTTAAAATATATTGTTCCCCGTATTCCACTGATGAATTTATAGGTACTGGCCTGTTTAAGACTATAGCCAGGCTTTTAAAAGAAAATTTAATTAATCAATGGTTTTTTTTGCGTTTCAATGATCCGGATCATCATATACGGGTTCGGATTAAATGTGGCGAGTCTCAAACAGCTGCTGCCTTAACATTGATGAATATGCTATTTAAATCAACCCAAAAGGAGGGGTTAATTTCGCGGGTAGCGATCGATTCTTACAACAGGGAATTGGAAAGATACGGCTATCACATCTTAAAAGTTGAAGAGATCTTTCAAGCAAGCAGCAGTTTCGCGGTTTGCTTTTTTAACCGGGTACTGCGGGGGAAATCCGGCTTCTCTGTTTTCGAAGTAATCTTGACTTCAGTAAATGCCATAATCGACCATTATGATGGGAATTTGGAGAAGAAAACACAATTTACAGCGCAATTGGTTAGCAGTTTTAGCATCGAATTTAACTTAGACAAAGAAACAGAAGAACAATTGAACCTCAAATATCGCCAAATGAGAAAAATAATTGAAAAGGTTCTTGAGCACAGGCAAAGCAAGGTTATTCTTTCCGAGTTCAAATTTGAAGCTCATCATTTACAATTATTATCTACCACAAAAAACTTTCGCATTTCTTCCGCTAACTCCAGAATGAGGCTTTTTGCAGATGTTATCCATATGCATATTAACAGATTACTGAGTGAAAATCAGCGTAAGCAAGAATTTATCTTTTACTATTTTCTAAAAAAATACTATAATTCACTTAGTGCCAGAAGGCTAACGCAACTATCTTCCTGATAAAAGTGTACTTTTCTTTAGAAGGGCTAATAACCGTTCTTTATGAGTTCCTCCGAGAGGAAAACGAAGATGTTCTGAGATTACGACCGTATTTCCTTCAACCGATTGAATTCTATCAAGGTTTATAATATAGGATTTATGAATTCTTATAAATCTGGTGGCAGGTAGCGCGTGCTCCAGTTCCGTCATCGTCAGATAAATAGTATGCTTGCCAGCCTTCACGTAAATTACAACGAAGTTTTTCAACCCTTCTACATAAAGGATATCATCGTAATGAATTTTTATCAATTTGCCTTTTACACCAGGGTTAATGAATATATAATTAACCGGGCTTTCCATAACTTCATTAGGAGACGGGCTTTCGGAAACTACCGGCAAAGCGCTTCTTGTAAAGAATTTATTGAGGGATTTGATGAAGCTTGGAAAGGATACCGGTTTTAATAAAAAATCGTAAACATTGGTTTCAAAAGTTTGAAGTGCATACCCCGAGAATGCTGTTATATAAATAATAGGTATATGCTGTGGAATTAACCGGGCAAGTTCGATTCCCGAGATGTTAGGCATATCAATGTCCATAAAAACCAGTTGTGGCATTTCTCCTTTTTGAATGGCCTCCAGGGCGCTTAGCGGATCGGCGTATGTTCCAATTAATTTTAAAGTATCTGCCTTTTTTATGTATTCCGAAAGTGTATCGATGGAATAAGCCTCATCGTCAACAATAATGCAGGTTACCATTTATAATTTAATTGATAAGGTTAATTCGTAATGATCCTTTGTGTCGTTAATAATCATATCATATTGATGCATGTAATGTTGTTCCAGCCTTTTCTTAAGATTCGATATTCCAATGCCCGAACCTGGTATTCCTGTTCTCAAACTTTTTTTGTTTTCAATATAAAAAAACAGTTTATGATTTTCAACTCTAAGAACTATTTGAACCGGATGTTTATTATCCATCAGATCGCCGTATTTGAAAATATTTTCTACAAGCGTCATCAATAGTAAGGGTGCTACCCGCTCTGTAGTTATGTCGCCAGAGCACTTGAACTCCAAATGTAATTTATAATCAAACCTATGCTGGTTAATAAGTATATAATTCCTGATATGCTGAACCTCATCCTCAATAAATACTTTTCCGTCTTTTTGAGGTGAATCTAACGCGTATCTCATCATATCAGACAGAAGCAATACGGTGTCGGCGGCTGGTTCTGAATGTTTAAGTACAGAATTATGGATAAATCCGAATACGTTGTATAAAAAATGAGGGTTGATCTGGGCTTTTAGAAAGGTATTTTCAAGTTCGAAAAAGTTCTTTTCAAGCCTTTCTTTATTTATGCTATCCAATAATTTTTCTTTCTCCAGTTCAGTTACTCTTTTTATTTGTTTTAAGCGGTTGTTAAAAAACCATACCCCTGAACTTATTCCTATAAAATAAATTGCTCTCCAAATACTTTCTGAAACAAAAAGGGTTGAGGTGGGTATTTGAGCCTTAGTATAAATACCATATCGGATAAATAGCAGGTAAAGTAAATATTTGATCGCGTTGTAGGCCGCGATTTCAAATACCAAAAGGACCAAAAACATGAAACCACCATTTTTTTTTCTAAGGCTCTTTTCCAGTAAGAAGTAGTTGAAGTAAAACAAGCCAATATTTAATAAATAATGCCCCGCATAATCATAAATACTGGAAAACTTTCCATTAAAGGTGTAAGTGACCGATAGTTCATATGCGATGAAAAGTATCCAGCAAAGTAAATTGATCCGAATGGTCTTAATCTTGGGGAGCTCCATTTTTTACTATTGCCAATAATAGCAATTGGTATTTATTATTGTTGATTTGGTGTAATAATATTTATTGAACAAATGTGGCTTTATAACTTGAAAACAAAAATTGAAGTTATGAAAAAAAAGCAACAATATTTAAAACTAAAGCCCATCATTCGTTTTAAAAACAACAACAGAAATTTATACGGAGGTGAAACTGATCCAACTACTGTCACCACGATTACGGTAACCCATATCGGGTTATTAAAATAGTACAAATAATTTACAATAATTATAGTAAATGGTTATTACCATATTAAATCTATAGTGCAGCTCCTTCCCCAGCTACCGAAAGGCTTCAGCCTTGTGGCCGGCATGCAAGGTATTGAATATGCAAATC